>CALKAA010000144.1 GCA_937983495.1 uncultured Gemmobacter sp.
CAATCACCCCCTCCCGCAGCGCCATGAGACAGGCCAGCAGCTCCACCGCGCCGGTGCCGCCAATCAGATGGCCATGCATCGCCTTGGTCGACGAAATCATCACGCTGTCGGCATCATGGCCAAAAACCTCGGCCACCGCCGCACATTCGGTGCGATCATTCGCCGCCGTGCCGGTGCCATGGGCGTTGATATAGCCCACCTCGCCGGGATTGAGACCTGCATCGCGCAGCGCGCCACTGATCGCCCGCGCGGCCCCTTGTTGCGAGGGCATCACGATGTCGCCCGCATCCGAGGTCATGGCGAAACCCGCCACCTCAGCCAGAATATCGGCCCCACGCCGGGCGGCATGCTCATATTCCTCGAAAACAAAAACCGCCGCCCCCTCGCCCTGCACCATGCCGTTGCGGTTCAGGCTGAACGGGCGGCAGGCGTCTTTCGACATCACGCGCAGCCCTTCCCAAGCCTTGATGCCACCAAAACAGAGCATGGATTCGGCACCGCCCGTCAGCACCGCCTTGCATTGGCCGCTGCGCACCATCTGAAACGCCTGCCCCATGGCGTGATTGCTGGAGGCGCAGGCAGTCGAGACGGTGAACACCGGGCCACGCAGGTTGAACTCCATCGACAGATGGCTGGCAGCGGCGTTGTTCATCAATTTTGGCACGACAAAGGGGTGAACCCGGTTCTTCCCTTCCTCATAGACGCTGCGGTAATTCTCATCCCAGGTGTTGACCCCGCCTCCCGCCGTGCCCAGCACAACGCCTGCGTCATAGCCCAGATGACCGTCGAAATTCAGCCCGGCCTGCGCCACGGCCTCGCGGGCGGCCAGCAAGGTGAACTGGGTGAATTTGTCATACAGAACAATTTGTTGCCGGTTGAAGTGAATGTCGGGGTTCCAATCCCGCACCTGCGCGCCAATTTGGATTGCCAGCCGCTCAACATCGCGGAACTCCAGCGGACCGATGCCACAGCGCCCCTCGCGCATCGCGGCATAGGTGCCCTTCACGTCAGGGGCCAGCGCGTTGACCGTGCCGGCCCCTGTTATCACCACGCGTTTCATGCGGCCTTGGCCCCGGCCACCAGCCCCTCCACCGCCGCGATGATCGCCGCGACCGAGGAAATATCGAAACCGGATTTCCCCGGTTCATTGGCGTTGAACGGCACCGAGATATCGAAGGCTTCCTCGATGGCAAAGATGCTTTCCACAAGGCCGAGGCTGTCCAGCCCCAAATCCTGCAAGGTATCGGTCAGGCGAATGTCGGAAACATCCATCACGGCCTGCTCGGCGAGAATGGCGATCACACGGTCTTTCACGGTCTGCATGTCAGCACCTCCTGATCCCGGTCTATCCCGAAGATATGGTGGCGATTTCACAGTTTTGAAACAGTTTTTTGAAGCTCGGCCACCGTCGCCGCCAGACGCGGCAAGCGCCGCAGCGCCTTGTTGATCTCCACCTGCGTTTCCATTTTCACCGCCGGATTGCCTAGGATCACCCGACCCGCGGGGACATTGGTGAAAATCTTGGTCGATCCGCCCGCAATCACATCATCCCCGACAAAGATATTGTCAGACACGCCACATTGCCCGGCCAGCACCACGCGGTTGCCGATGCGGGTGGAGCCCGCAACGCCGACCTGCCCACAGATCAGGCAATCTTCGCCGACCTGCACATTGTGGCCAAGGTGAACCAGATTGTCGATCTTGGTGCCACGCCCGACCTGCGTATCGCGGATGGTGCCTTTGTCGATGGTGGCATTGGCGCCTACCTCCACATCATCGCCCAGCGTCACGGCCCCAAGGCTGTGAATGCGGGTCCAGGCCTGTTCACGAATTTCATCACGATGTCCGAGGGTTGCACGGATTTCCTCAACCCCGCTTTTCTCGGGCGTCACGAAAGAAAAACCGTCGCCACCGATCACGCAGCCGGGTTGCCCGATGAAGCGGTCACCAATGGTGACATGCGAGCCAATCTTCACACCTTGCATGAGCAAGGCATCACAACCGATTGTTACGCCTTCGGAAATACTCACATGGCTGGCAATCCGCGCGCGCGGGCCGATGGTCACACCGCGCCCGATCACCACGAAAGCCGCAATGCAGGCCCCTTCGCCGATCACCGCCGTCGGGTGAATATCGGTAAGCGCGTGGACACCCGGCGCGATCTCCGGCCCGGCATCCAGCATCCGGCTCAGCCCCGCCATGGCGAGACGCGAGCGCGGCGCAAAGATCGCCGCCTCCAGGCCCAGGCTCTGCCAATCCGCGCCTGGCCACAGCAAAGCTGCGCGGGCCTGTCCCTTGGCGAGCCCCTCGGCATAGGCCGGGCTGGTGGCCAATGCCAGATCCTGCGGCCCGGCAGCCTGCGGCTCGGCGGCGCGGGCGATGATCAGGTCAAGGTTTCCTGCCGCCTCGGCCCCCAAGGCAGCGGCAAGATCACGGATCGTATGGGGCATGACAAAACTCCGGGCCTGGGCAACACTCGCCCGTCCCAGATTTAGCCCTGATGCGCCCCCGATACCACCCCAGCCTCGCGCAGCGCATCAAAGATCAGCGCGTCACGGCCATAGATGTCACGACGGAAGTGCAGATCCCCCTTGGCCGTCGGGAATGCGGTGAAGTAAACCAGATGGACCGGCACATGCGCATCCAGTTTCAGCGCCTGTTCGCGCCCGGAATCCAGTGCCTGCTTGAAAGTGCCGACAGGGTCATCCACTTGTTTCGCCAGCAAGGCATATGCGAAATCAAAGGGTTGCCCCAGACGGATGCAACCATGCGAAAACGCGCGCACCTCACGGTCGAACAGTGATTTCGAGGGCGTGTCATGCAGGTAGATGTTCCACTCGTTCGGGAACATGAACTTCACCAGCCCAAGCGCATTGCCATCCGAAGGCGGCTGGCGCATGGCGAAGGGGAAGTTGGCGGCGGTGTATTTGCCAAAATTCACTGCCCCCCGGCTGACCACCTTGCCGTTGCGATCTACGATCTGCAAATGCCCGGCAGCATTGGGGTTTTTCTTCAAAAGCGGCAGATATTCCTTCGTGGTGATCGAGCGTGGCACTGACCAGCTCGGGTTCACCACCATATACTCGATCTCATCGGAAAACTCCGGGGTGCGCTGGTCTTTCACATCCTTGCCAATCACCGCGCGGGTGACAAAGGTTTCCTTGCCGTCGTCGATGATCTTGGCGGTGAAATCGGTCAGATTGACCCAGACGTGGCGGCGGCCACGATCTGTATTGATCCAGCGCTCGCGCTCCAGGGCGACAATGATGGATTTCATCCGCTCTTCGGGGGCAATGTTCAGCTCCGCCAGTGTCGACTCGTTCAGGATGCCGGTCGGCTCCAGCCCATGCGCGACCTGAAAGCGCTGCACGGCCTTTTCCACGCTGTCATCGTAATCGCGCGTGGCCGAACGGGCCAGATAGCCCATCGCCACCAGCCGATCGCGCAGCAGCACAACCGCATCGCCAGTCGAGCCAGGCTTGAGCTGCACCGCCGGCAGCGGCGCCCCCCAGCCACCTGCCGCGATCTGAGCCTCCAGCCGCAGTTTGCCCTTCACCAATTGCGCATAGGCTGGTGCTGTTGGCGCAAGGCCCGCCAGAAACGCCGCCAGATCGGGGCCGCTCAGTGCCGCCAATGCGGCTTCGGGCGCGATGCGCGGCAGCGGACGCACGATTTGTGCGTCAATCTTCTTGGGCTCCAGCACGCCGCCGTGCAGATCATGCACATAATCCAGATAGGCGCGGGTCATGCGCAGCTCCAGCCGCCCCCGGTCGCCCTCGGTCTGGGCCGACCGGAAGGCCGCCGCCAATGCATTGGCATCATAGCGCTGCACCGGCAAACCATGTTCGCCCGCATGGGTCAGCGCCGCCAGCAGCACATTGCGCCGCTCGGCGTCGCCAGCGCCGGTCCACAGGGGCATGTAGTTGCGCGCGGCATAAAAGGCCGCCAAAGCCTCATCCTCGGCAGCGGCAATGGCCAGAGACTGCGTGAACGGGTCCACCTGCGCCAAGGCCCCCTGGGCCAGGCCACCCGAAACTGCCAGCATCAGGGCAAGGGTCAGAACGGGACGGCGCAGGGCAAAGGCGGGCATCGGAACCTCGAAGGACAAAGATTTGCCCGATTTTCGAGGATTTGGAGCGGCGAGTCCATGCGACTCGGGGGTGTAGACCGCTCAAATCCCCCTGAACCAGGTTTGGGAATGGCGGCAAGCCTGCAATTTGTCACATTTGCGCAACAGCGCAGGTTTCAGCCGAAGCGTTTTCTGAAAAGTAGCGGCATTCAGCAAATCTTTGCCGATTGCGGCTCTGATAGGGGCGCGATCCAAACTTGCGCTTCTGTTGCGATTCGTCTTGTGCCATAAGGTTGAGGCACTTGAGGAAAGTGGCAGGAACCGCAGGCACATGCGGTAGAAGACCGAGGGACAGGCTCTGATGACCAAAACTGCACAAACCGGCGTGACACGGCGTGGCATTCTTGGTGTGTTTGCAGCGACCGCGCTTGTGGCGGCCCCGACCTATTCCAATGCTTTCGGCCTGTTGCGTGGCGCGGGCGATATTCGCCGCATCCGGATGTATTCGGGCCGCACCGGCGAAAGCATGGACACGATCTATTGGATCGAAGGCAAGTATATCAAAGAAGTGTTGAAGGAAATCAATCACTTCATGCGTGACTGGCGCACGGATGACACCATATCCATGGACCCGCGCACGCTGGACATCATGGCCGCGTCGCATCGGCTACTGGACGTGTCAGAGCCTTACATGCTGCTGTCGGGCTATCGCAGCCCGCGCACCAATGCCATGCTGCGCTCCAAGTCTGGCGGCGTGGCGCGCAACTCGCTGCATCTCAAGGGGCAAGCTGCCGACCTGCGCTTGAAGTCGCGCTCTGTCGGCCAGATGGCCCGCGCAGCCGAGGCTTGCGCTTCGGGCGGGGTTGGGCGCTATTCCGGGTCGAACTTCGTGCATATGGATTGCGGCCCCGTGCGGCACTGGGGCGGCTGATCCGCTGTCACGCAAGTATCCCCGAACAGGATCAGGGTGCCCATGGGCACCCTTTGTCATTCTTGCGGGGTCATTCCTTGGGCTGCGTTATCTGGCGCCCGCGATAGCCCATGGCCACCACGAATTTCTCCGAGCTGTCAGAGCGGCTGGCCGGCGGCTTCACATTTGCCACCTTCTTGAAGTTCTTCTTCAAGGTCGCGTTCATCTCGTTTTCAGCCCCACCGGCCAGCACCTTGGCGACAAAGGTGCCGTCATCCTCCAACACGTCAAAGGCGAAGGCCAGCGCCGCCTCGATCAGGGCGATGATGCGCAGGTGATCGGTGCCCTTGTGCCCCGAGGCTGCCGCTGCCATGTCGCTCATCACCACATCGGCGCGCCCCCCCAGCCAGCCCTTCACCAGCGCATCGGCCTCGTCCGACAGGAAGTCGAGCTGGTGCAACTCGGCCCCCGGAATGGCCTCCACCTCTTGCAGATCCACGCCGATCACCCGACCCTGCGGCTTCTTGGGGTTATCGCCAAGCGCATTCACCCGTGGCACCGCCACCTGGCACCAGCCACCAGGCGCGCAGCCCAGATCGACCACCCGCGCGCCGGGCTTCAGGAAGCCGTAACGGTCATCCAGTTCCATGATCTTGTAAGCCGCGCGACCGCGATAGCCTTCACGCTTGGCGCGCTGCACATAGGGGTCGTTCAGCTGCCGTTCGAGCCAGAGCGTCGAGGACAGCTTGCGCCCCTTGGCAGTTTTCACCTTCACGCGCAGATCGCGCTGGCCCCGGCCGGAAGTGTTCTTGTCTGGTGTCTTCATCTGTATGGTCCATCTCCCAGAACGCCATCGGCGCTCATCTGGGCATAAAGCAGCCCTTCGCGCAGGCCACGATCCGCCACCGAAAGGCGGTCGGTCGGCCAGATGCGCATGAGGGCTTGCAGGATCGCCGCCCCCGACATGATCAGTGAATGGCGGTCGCGTCCGATGCGTGGATCGGTGCGCCGCCCCTCCGGCCCCAGCGACAGGTAATCGCGGATCACCGTATCAATCTGGTCCGAGGTCATCGACAGCCCGTCCACCTTGGTGCGGTCATAGCGCCGCAGCCCAAGGAAACTGGCCGCCACTGTGGTCACAGTGCCAGAGGTGCCAATGATCTGGAACCCCTCGCGCGGGTTTTCGGCATTATAGGGCGAGAAACTGGCGAGATTTTCCTCGAAAAACCAGCTCATCAGCGCGAAACGGGCGGCGTCATCCTCCACATCGCCGAACTGGTCTTTCAGCGTGGCGACCCCAAGTGGAACCGAGATCCAGTCAACCACCCGCGCGGCAGGCGCATCCCCCTTGGGGGTGAAGCCCGCATGCAGGCGCATGATGGCACGCGGGCGATCCTCGGGCGGCACGGCGGAAAGGTCGATCCAGACCAACTCGGTCGAGCCGCCGCCAATATCCACCACCAGCAATTGTTCGGTGCGGGTCGAGACCAGCGGCGCGCAGGAGATCACCGCCAGACGCGCCTCCTCCTCGGCGGGGATGATTTCCACCGACAGGCCGGTTTCACGGCGGATCTGACGCATGAAATCGCGCGAATTGCGGGCACGGCGGCACGCCTCGGTTGCCACAAGCCGCATACGGCTGACGCCATGTTTCTCGATCTTCTTCTGACAGATGCGCAGCGCCTGGATCGTGCGCCCCATGGAGCTGCGCGACAACCGGCCCGAGGCTTCAAGCCCCACGCCCAGCTGGACAGACTTGGAAAAGCTGTCCACCACAAGAAACTGGCTGCCCTTGGGTTGGGCAATCAGCATCCGGCAACTGTTGGTGCCCAGATCCAGCGCCGCATAAAGTTGCGGCCCCGGCTGGGCGGGACGAGGGGGCGACGGTTCGACCACATTGCCCCCGCGCCCCCTGCGGGACGGCTTGGGCCCCGGCTTGGCACCGGGCTGCGGGATCGCGTCCTCCCCTCGGGGACGCTCGGGCGTCATGGCCGCCCTCCATTTCAAGTTGT
>CALKAA010000145.1 GCA_937983495.1 uncultured Gemmobacter sp.
CTTCGTGACCGCGCGCTTGGCCTGGTGCAGGGCGCGAGCTTTGCCGCCATTCCGGCGCTGAACCCTGACCCGGGCGAACGGGCGCAGGCGGCGGGGGCCATCGCGCAACTGGGCAATGTGGGCACCACCTTGGGCACGCCGCTTCTGGGCGCGCTGATTGCCGGGCAAGGGGCCATGGCGGTGCCGGTTTTCGTCAGCCTGTTTGCCGTGCTGGGCATCGTGTTGCATCTGGTGCAGGCCCTGCGGCGCAAAGACGAGGCGCAAAGCGGCTAATCTGGATTTTGTTCATCCAATGTTCACGTTTTTGAGTTGGAGTTCCCCCAGAGATGCCCTAAATCTAACCCGGTCACGGGTCCGAGGGTGTCATGGCGGAACAGAAGTTCATCGAGGTGCGCGGCGCGCGCGAACATAACCTCAAAGGCGTGGATCTGGATATTCCGCGCGATCAGTTCGTGGTGATCACGGGCCTGTCGGGCTCTGGCAAGTCGAGCCTGGCCTTTGACACGATCTATGCCGAGGGGCAGCGGCGCTATGTCGAAAGCCTGAGCGCCTATGCGCGGCAATTCCTGGATATGGCCGGGAAACCCGATGTGGACCATATCAGCGGCCTCAGCCCGGCGATCTCGATCGAGCAAAAGACCACCTCGAAAAACCCGCGCTCGACTGTGGGCACGGTGACCGAGATTTACGACTATCTGCGCCTGTTGTTCGCGCGGGTGGGCACGCCCTATAGCCCGGCCACCGGCCTGCCGATCACGGCGATGCAGGTGCAGGATATGGTGGATGCGGTGCTGGCGATGGAGGAAGGCACGCGGGCCTATCTGCTGGCCCCGATCGTGCGCGACCGCAAGGGCGAATATCGCAAGGAATTTCTGGAGCTTAGGAAGCAGGGGTTTCAGCGCGTGAAGGTGGATGGCCAGTTTTACGAGCTGGACGAGCCGCCGACCCTGGACAAGAAATTCCGCCATGACATCGACGTGGTGGTCGACCGGATCGTGGTGCGGGGCGATATTGCCACCCGGCTGGCCGACAGTTTCCGCACTGCGCTGGACCTCGCGGATGGCATCGTGGTGCTGGAAACCGCGCCATCCGAGGGCGAGCCGGAGCGGCGGACATTTTCAGAGAATTTCGCCTGCCCGGTCTCGGGCTTCACCATCCCGGAGATCGAGCCGCGGCTGTTTTCCTTCAACGCGCCGCTCGGGGCTTGCCCGGCCTGTGATGGCCTCGGGATGGAGCTGTTCTTTGACGAGCGCCTTGTGGTGCCCGATCAGAACCTGACGCTGGCGGGCGGGGCGATTGCGCCCTGGTCGAAATCCAAAAGCCCGTATTTCCTGCAAACCATTGATGCGATTGCCAAACATTACGAATTTGACAAGAAGAAGAAGTGGAAAGACCTGCCCGAAAAGGTGCAGCAGGTGTTCCTGCGCGGCTCGGGCGGGGAGGAGATCCAGTTCCGCTATGACGAGGCGGGCCGGGTTTATCAGGTGAGCCGGGTGTTCGAGGGCGTCATCCCCAATATGGAGCGCCGCTACCGCGAGACCGACAGCGCCTGGTCGCGCGAGGAGATGGA
>CALKAA010000146.1 GCA_937983495.1 uncultured Gemmobacter sp.
ACGCCGTCATGGTTGCGCGGCACGATGCGCATGACTTCGCGGCCCTTGGTGTCGATACGGATATTGGAGCCAAGCGCATCCATCACGTCGATGCTCTCGGTCTTGGTCAGCTCCCACGGACGGGCGGTGAAGGCATAAGGCTTCGAGGTCAGCGCACCGACCGGGCAAAGGTCGATGATATTGCCCTGAAGGTTCGAATCCAGCGTCATGTTCAGATAGGAGGTGATCTCGCTATCCTCGCCGCGCCCGGTCTGGCCCATCTGGTGAATGCCCGCCACCTCGGTGGTGAAGCGCACGCAGCGGGTGCAGCTGATGCAGCGCGTCATCTCGGTCTTGACCAGCGGGCCGAGGTTCAGGTTCTCGCTCGCGCGCTTGGGCTCGCGGTAGCGGCTGAAATCCACGCCATAGGCCATGGCCTGATCTTGCAGGTCGCATTCGCCGCCCTGATCGCAGATCGGGCAATCGAGCGGGTGGTTGATGAGCAGGAACTCCATCACCCCTTCGCGGGCCTTCTTGACCATGGGCGAGTTGGTCTTGACGACCGGGGGCTGGCCTTCCGGGCCGGGGCGCAGGTCGCGCACCTGCATGGCGCAGCTGGCCGCAGGCTTGGGCGGGCCGCCGACCACTTCCACAAGGCACATCCGGCAGTTGCCCGCAATCGACAGACGCTCGTGGTAGCAAAAGCGCGGGATCTCGATCCCGGCGACTTCGGCGGCCTGAATGATCGTCATCGCGCCGTCGACTTCGACCTCGATGTCGTCGATGATGATTTTCTTGAGGTTGCTCATCGCCTGCGCCCCGTCCTACTTGCGTTTCAGCATGCGGCCAATGGCCGTGCCGGATTTGATTTCCGCCTCGCCCGCCTTGCACAGGCTGGCTTTTGACCGCCGCAGCGCGACGCCATGTGTTTTCTCGAACTCTGCCGCCAGCTTGTCGGTCGCGGCGGCCATATCTGCCAGCGTCACCGAGCCCCCTTGCAAGGCCGAAACGCCGACCCGCGCGGTTTGCGCCTTCTCCGCTCCGGGCTGCAACACAAGCGTATTGCAACGCGTGGTGATAACCTTGGCGATGCGGAAGCTGGCCGCCAGATCGGCATCGTTCGGTGCCGCAAAGACCGGCAGGGGCAGAAGCGCAAGAATCAACGCGAACCACTTCATGCGAACAGATCCTTCGGCTCAGCAGAATCGCGGCGCGGCCATTTCAGCACGGCCAGCACCAGCAACGGGGCAAGATTGCACACGGCCGTCAGCAGAGAATTGGCAAAAAGCATCGTCATAAGCGCATGGTCCCCGAGGATCGACATCCCGAAACCCGAAATCAGCGCGCTACCAACCACAGCAAAGGCCGGCAACATACAGACCGCCATCACACCGCCCCGTAGCCCTGCCTTGTGGAACAGCACGAAAAGCAAGGCGATATAGGCAATGGATTGCAAGATCCCTGCCAAGGCCAGCAAGATGCCATAGCTGTCCATCATCATGCGCAGCCCCCCTCGAAGACCCAGACCCCTTGGGCAAAGCGCCCCACGGCCTGCGGCTGGAAACGGCCCTTGGCCTGCGCGCAGGCCTCCGCCGCCACCGCCTTGGCGCGGCGGCCCTGGTCCATCGCAAAGGGCGAAACCATGACAGTCAGGCCCGACACCGGCGCAGCCCCTGCCCGCGTCAGCGCATGGCCCATCGGCCCTGCCCCCACTTGCGCCGCATAGCTGCCCCCCTCATGCGCCACAGCATAGGCCCCCGCCGAGGCGGTGCCTTTCTGCGGCGCGGGCGTGCTGACACAGGCCGAAAGGCCCAATGCCACGCCCGACAGGATGAGGGGGGTCCGGGTCATCTTACTCAGCCGCCAGCGCGCCCATACGGCCGGTCTTCTTGGCCTTGATGCGGTCCTCGATCTCCTCGCGGTAATGCCGGATCAAGCCCTGGATCGGCCAGGCCGCCGCATCGCCAAGTGCGCAGATCGTGTGACCCTCGACCTGTTTGGTCACGCTCAGCAGCATGTCGATCTCCTCGACCTCCGCCTCGCCGCGCACCAGACGGTCCATCACGCGATACATCCAGCCGGTGCCCTCGCGGCACGGTGTGCATTGGCCGCAGCTTTCATGCTTGAAGAACTTGGACAGCCGCCAGATCGCCTTGATGATGTCAGTCTGCTGATCCATCACGATCATGCAAGCCGTGCCGAACGAGGATTGCAACGCGCGCATCCCGTCGTAATCCATGATGGCGTCTTCGCATTTGTCCGCCGGGATCACCGGGCAGCTTGCCCCGCCGGGAATGACCGCCTTGAGGTTCTTCCAGCCACCGCGCACGCCGCCGCCATGCTTCTCGATGAGTTCCTTCATCGGGATCGACATGGATTCTTCGATCACGCAGGGCGTGTTCACATGGCCCGACATGGCGAACAGCTTCACGCCCGCATTGTTCGGGCGGCCAAAGCTGGCAAACCACGCCGCCCCCCGGCGCAGGATGGTGGGGGCCACGGCGATGGATTCCACGTTGTTCACAGTGGTCGGGCAACCATAAAGGCCCGAGCCTGCCGGGAATGGCGGTTTCATCCGCGGCATGCCCTTGCGGCCTTCAAGGCTTTCCAGCAGCGCAGTTTCCTCGCCGCAGATATAGGCACCTGCCCCGTGATGCAGATACACGTCGAAGTCATAGCCCGACTTGCAGGCGTTCTTGCCGATCAGGCCGGCATCATAGGCCTCATCGATCGCAGACTGAAGCGCCTCTTTCTCGCGCACATATTCGCCGCGAATATAGATATAGGCCGCCACCGCATTCATGGCAAAACCGGCAACCAGACAGCCCTCGATCAGCGTATGCGGATCGTGGCGCATGATCTCGCGGTCTTTACAGGTCGCGGGCTCGGATTCGTCGGCATTCACCACCAGATAAGACGGGCGGCCATCCGATTGCTTGGGCATGAAGGACCATTTCATGCCGGTCGGGAAGCCCGCACCGCCCCGGCCGCGCAGGCCGCTATCTTTCATGATCTGGATGATGCCGTCGCGGCCAAGCGCCAGCAGGTCGGCGGTCTTGTCCCAATGGCCGCGCGCCATGGCCCCTTTCAGGCTGCGGTCATGCATCCCGTAGAGGTTGGTAAAGATCCGGTCCTGATCCTTCAGCATGTTCTGCCCTCAATTGCCCCGGTGGACGGATTTGTTCCGCCGCCAGATCTGAAACGTGACGACCAGCGCCCAGAAGAACGCGGCCAATGCGGCCAGGTCGAACAGGAAGACGTAGCGGGCCTCGAGCCCCATCTTCCCGCCCAGCCATTGCGCCGCCATCCATGCCAGCATGGTGCCCGCGATGACAAAGGCGATCATCCGCGCGTCGCGCTTCAGGGCCTCGGTCTGGTCGGGCGTGGCGGCCATCGGGAACCTCAGTAATCGTTGGTCTTGGCGCGCACGAGGAAGGCTTCCATTCCCTCGGTCACGATGATTTTCGCCTGCGACACCCATTTGTCGCGGGTCACCCGGCCACGGAACCCTTTCAGGTTGCTGTCCATCCAGGCGATTTCAGCAGGGCCCCAGGCGGCGATCTGGTCGAAATGGAAGATACCCAATTCATGACACAGTTTTTCAAGAACCGGCCCGATACCCTCAATGGCTTGCAGCTTGTCCGCCTGACCGTCACGCGCGGCAGCCAAGGCCAAAGGCTTTGTGCCCGCCACTTCGGCAGCCGGGGCCACGTCACCCGTCGCGGTGTTCTGGCCCGGTGCGGCCATGGCCACGCCTGCGGGAGCCTCCACCTTCACCTCGGGCTTGCCGGTGGCCAGAGCCTCGGCCTTTTCGGGCGCAATGCCCTTGGCTGCCGCCGTCGGCGCGGTTTCCGCATTGGCCGCGGGGGCCGTGGATTGCCGCCACGGCGTCAGCAGCGGCACTTCGGTGCCGTCGATGCGCTTCACCGTATCGCCAATGTTCACAGCCAGTTGCACTGAGGCGTTATACTGGGTGCGGCCACTTTCATATTCGGTCAGCGCGGTCAGGCCGCTCGCCGGTTCCGACGAGAAGCGCCCGATCTGCGAGCCCGGCGTGGGCACTTCGCCCGCGCTGAACTTGGCGATCATCTCGCGCAGACGCGCGGGGCTGAGGTCTTCGTAATAATCCTTGCCGATCTGGGCCATGGGCGCATTGGCGCAGGCGCCAAGGCACTCGACCTCCTCCCACGAGAATTTGCCATCCGCCGAGGGCGTATGGGGATGGGCCGAGATCAACTCCTTGCAGACAGCGATCAGGTCTTCCGCGCCGCAGATCATGCAGCTGGTGGTGCCGCAAATCTGAATATGGGCCACAGTTCCAACGGGTTGCAGCTGGAACATGAAGTAGAAGGTCGCCACTTCCAGCGCCCGGATATGCGCCAGCCCCAGCATGTCCGCGACATATTGGATCGCCGGGCGGGTCAGCCAGCCCTCCTGCTCCTGCGCGCGGAACAGCAGCGGGATGATCGCCGAAGCCTGACGGCCTTCGGGATATTTGGAAATCTGCCCTTCGGCCCATGCCAGATTGGCCGGGGTGAAGGCAAAGGAAGCAGGCTGGTCTTTGTGCAGGCGGCGCAGCATTAGCGGTCGATCTCCCCGAACACGACATCCATCGTGCCGATGATGGCGGCCACATCGGCCAGCTGGTGGCCCTTGGCGATGTAGTCCATGGATTGCAGATGCAGGAAGCCCGGCGCGCGCAGCTTGGCGCGGTAGGGCTTGTTGGTGCCATCGGCGACGATATAGACGCCGAATTCGCCCTTGGGGGCCTCCACGGCGGCATAGGCCTCGCCCGCCGGAACGTGGAACCCTTCGGTATAGAGTTTGAAGTGATGGATCAGCGCTTCCATCGAGGTCTTCATGTCGCCGCGCTTCGGCGGGGTCAGCTTGCCGCGCGCCAGCACGTCGCCCTTTTCCACCCGCAGTTTGGCGATGGCCTGATGGATGATCTTCACCGATTCCCGCATTTCCTGCATCCGGCACAGGTAGCGATCATAGCAGTCGCCATTTTTGCCGACCGGGATCATGAAGTCGAATTCATCATAGCATTCATAGGGTTGCGCGCGCCGCAAATCCCAGGCGAGGCCCGAGCCGCGCACCATGACGCCGGAAAAGCCCCATTTCTGGATGTCATCCTCGGTCACGATGCCGATATCGGCATTGCGCTGCTTGAAGATGCGGTTCTCGGTCAAGAGCCCGTCGATGTCATCCAGCACGCGCGGGAATTCATGCGCCCATTGCTCGATATCGTCGATCAGCGCGGGGGGCAGATCCTGATGCACACCGCCGGGGCGGAAATAGGCGGCGTGCAGGCGGGCGCCACAGGCGCGCTCGTAGAACACCATCAGCTTTTCGCGCTCTTCAAAGCCCCAGAGCGGCGGCGTCAGCGCGCCAACGTCCATCGCTTGCGTCGTGACGTTCAGCAAATGGTTCAGGATTCGACCGATTTCGCTGTAGAGCACGCGGATGATCTGCGCCCGCCGCGGCACTTCGATGCCGGCGAGCTTTTCGATCGCCAGGCAGAACGCGTGCTCCTGGTTCATCGGCGCGACGTAATCGAGACGGTCGAAATACGGGATCGCCTGCAGATAGGTCTTGTATTCGATCAGCTTCTCGGTGCCGCGATGCAGC
>CALKAA010000147.1 GCA_937983495.1 uncultured Gemmobacter sp.
CCGGATGGCCGAACGGGCCGCCGATGTGGTCAAGGCGCTGATGAAGATGGGCATGCTGGTCAACATGAACCAGGCCATCGACGCCGATACTGCCGAGATCATCATCGAAGAATTCGGCCACCGCGCCGTCCGCGTCTCGGATGCCGACGTGGAGCAGGTCATCGACACGGTGGAAGACAAGGCCGACGATCTGAAACCGCGTCCGCCGATCGTCACGATCATGGGCCACGTTGACCACGGCAAGACCTCGCTGCTGGACGCGATCCGCAAGACCAATGTGGTGACCGGCGAAGCTGGCGGGATCACGCAGCATATCGGTGCCTATCAGGTGAAAACCCCGAATGGTGCGGTTGTGTCCTTCCTGGATACTCCCGGTCACGCGGCCTTCACCAGCATGCGCGCCCGTGGCGCTCAGGTGACGGATATCGTGGTGCTGGTGGTGGCGGCGGATGACGCCGTGATGCCGCAAACGGTGGAGGCGATCAATCACGCCAAGGCCGCCAAGGTGCCGATGATCATCGCGATCAACAAATGCGACAAGCCCGGCGCGAACCCGCAAAAGGTGCGCACCGATCTGCTGCAACACGAAGTCGTTGTCGAGGCGATGTCGGGTGAGGTGCAGGATGTCGAGGTTTCGGCCAAGACGGGCATGGGCCTTGATAACCTGCTGGAAGCCATCGCGTTGCAAGCCGAGATCCTCGAGCTGAAAGCCAACCCGAACCGCGCAGCGGCCGGGGCGGTGATCGAGGCCAAGCTCGACGTGGGTCGTGGCCCGGTGGCGACGGTTCTGGTGCAGAACGGCACGCTGAAACGCGGCGATATCTTTGTCGTTGGCGAACAGTGGGGCAAGGTGCGTGCGCTGATCAACGACAAGGGCGAGCGCGTCGATGAGGCGGGCCCCTCGGTTCCGGTTGAAGTGCTGGGTCTGAACGGTGCGCCGCAGGCCGGTGACGTGCTGAACGTGGTGGAAACCGAGGCGCAGGCGCGGGAAATCGCGGATTACCGCGAGAAAGCCGCCAAGGACAAGCGCGCCGCCGCCGGGGCTGCAACCACGCTGGAACAGCTGATGGCGAAAGCCAAGGCGGACCTGAGCGTGGCCGAACTGCCGGTGCTGGTGAAGGCCGATGTGCAGGGCTCTGCCGAGGCCATCGTGCAGGCGCTGGAGAAGATCGGCAATGCCGAGGTCCGCGTCCGGGTGCTGCATTACGGCGTCGGTGCCATCACCGATTCGGATGTGAACCTCGCCGAGGCCAGCAAGGCCCCGATCATCGCCTTCAACGTGCGGGCCAATGCCACGGCGCGCAGCTCTGCCCAGCAAAAGGGCGTGGATATCCGCTATTACTCGATCATCTATGACCTGATCGACGACATCAAGGCGGCGGCCTCGGGTCTGTTGAAGGCCGAAGTGCGCGAAACCTTCATCGGCTATGCGCAGATCAAAGAGGTGTTCAAGGTCACGGGCGTCGGCATGGTGGCGGGTTGTATCGTCACCGAAGGCGTGGCACGCCGTTCGGCGGGCGTGCGCCTGCTGCGCGAAAACGTGGTGATCCACGAGGGCACGTTGAAGACGCTGAAACGCTTCAAGGACGAGGTGAAGGAAGTCATCTCGGGTCAGGAATGCGGCATGGCTTTCGAGCGCTACGAGGACATCCGTCAGGGCGACGTGATCGAGATCTTCGAGCGCGAGGAAGTGCAACGCACGCTCGCCTGATCGGTGCCAGAGTTTGAAGAAAGGCCGGGTGTTTGCCCGGCCTTTTGCTATGTGGATGTTCGTGTTTGACGGCGTAGTCCAATGACAAAAAAAGGCCGAACAGATTGTTCGGCCTTGTCGCCGCTATACGCGGCAATGGCGTGACATGGTAGGTCAGTGCGGGCGTGCAGCCGAGACTGGATAGCCGGTGAAGGTCTTGTCATCCACACGAACGGTCATCCGCCCGTCGCTGGTGGTTCCGACAAGGACGCCCTGAACCGAAATGCAGGACCCCAGAGAAATCGTGCGCAGCATATTTTCCCCCCTGATGCTGTCTGTAGCCTGAGGATGCCGCTGGTTTATTAAAAAAGGAATAACAAATTGGCCAGAGCGTGCTGGAAATCATGAAATTTTGGCGCTTTCAAAGCCAATCGCGCAGGATGGGCAGAAGCGGCAGATCGGCGGGGGGCATCGGATATTCAGACAGTTTGTCTGCACGCACCCAGGCAATACGCTGGCCCTCCACGCCCATCGGGATGCCTTCCCAGCGGCGGCAGGCGTAAAGTGGCATCAGCAAATGAAAATCTTCATAAGCGTGGCTGGCAAAGGTGAGAGGGGCCAGGCAGGACTGCCAGGTGTCGATGCCCAATTCTTCTTTCAGTTCACGAATCAGACAGGTCTCAGGTGATTCGCCAGGCTCCACCTTGCCGCCCGGAAATTCCCACAAACCGGCCAGCGATTTGCCTTCCGGGCGCTGTGCCAGCAGCACGCGCCCATCGGCGTCGATCAGGGCGACGGCGGCGACGAGGAGGAGTTTCATGGCATAGGCTCCGCTAATGGCAGGCCCCGGGGGACTTCACGTCCCCCGGACCCCCTGTGGGATATTTTTGAACAGATGAAATCAGGAGCGATAGTCGGCGTTGATCTCGATGTAGCGGCTGGTGAGGTCGCAGGTCCAGATCGTGCGCCTGGCCTTGCCAAGGCCGAGATCGACACAGATGACAAGGTTCTGCTGCTTCATGTAGGCGGCGCCAGCCTCTTCGCTGTAGCTGGGCGCGCGCCAGCCGTTTTCGGCGACCAGGATGTCTCCAAAGCTGATGCGCAGCTTGTCACGCTCGGCCTCAGCCCCCGATTTGCCAATGGCGGCGACGATGCGGCCCCAGTTCGGGTCTTCGCCAGCGACAGCCGTTTTCACCAGCGGGCTGTCGGCAATCGCCTTGCCAACACGCAGCGCATCTTCGGGGGTGGCGGCACCGGTCACGCGGATTTCCACGAATTTGGTGGCGCCTTCGCCATCGCGCACCACCTGTTGCGCCAGATCCAGCATCACGCCGCGCAGCGCGGCCTCGAAGGCTTTCAGCACCGGGCCGGTTTTCACCTCCGCCGCCGGGCTTTGCCCGGTGGCCGCGATGAGCAGCGTATCCGAGGTGGAGGTGTCACTGTCCACGGTGATCGAGTTGAAGGTTTCATCCGTGTTGCGCGCCAGCAGGGTTTGCAACTTGGCTGGGGTGATTTTGGCATCGGTGAAGATATAGACCAGCATCGTGGCCATATCCGGTGCGATCATGCCCGAGCCTTTGGCGATGCCCGAGATATGGATCGGGCCCCCCTCGCCCTCGATCACCGCGCTGGCCCCTTTGGGGAAGGTGTCGGTGGTCATGATGGCCTCTGCTGCCATCTGGATGCCATCTTCGCGCAGATCGGCGGCGAGAGCCGGCAGAACGGCGGTGATCTTCTCGAAAGGCAGGGGTTCACCGATCACGCCGGTGGAGGAGGAGAAGACGCGGGACGCAGGCACGCCCGTGGCTGCTGCTGCTGCTGCGGTCACCTCGGCCACGGCCTTGTCACCCACAGCGCCGGTGAAGGCGTTGGAATTGCCGGAGTTCACCACGATCGCCGCCCCGACATCAGCCGGAACTTTCATCGCCAGTTTCGCCTGACAATCGCGCACGCAGCCGGACCGCGTGGTGGAGCGGGTGAACACCCCGGCCATGGCCGTGCCGGGGGCGAGATGCACCAACATCACATCCTTGCGGTTCTGGTATTTGATGCCCGCGCCAATGGCGGCGAAGGATGCGCCCTTGATGATGGGCAGGGTGGGGAAGGCGGCCGGGGCCAGCGGCGAGACTGGCTTGGCGGTTTTCACCGCTGCTGCCACAGTCTCGACCACACCACCACGGAACTGATCCAGTTCGGAGGTCAGCGCCGCGACCTTCTTCTTCAGCTTTTTCTTCAGTGCCTTGGCTTCGGCTTTCCAGTCGGTCTTGGCCATGGGCCCACCCTCCCCGAGAGTTTACTTGTCCAGAAGGGTTTCATCCTTCAACAGCGCCGGGTCAAGGGTCGCGCCGGGCTTTTCAACCTTGGCGGCCTTGGTCAGCGCCTCGACCTGAGCGGCAACGGCCTTTTGCTCCAGCTCGGCGGCCAGCTCATCGCGCACGTCATCCAGCGCGGGCTTGCCGGCTTCGCGGGTTTCGATGAGCTGAATCAGGTGGAAGCCGAAATCGGTTTTCACCGGGCCTTTCAGCTCGCCCGCCTTCATCGAGGTGACGGCATCTTCAAAGGGCTTCACCATCATGCCGGGGCCAAACCAGCCCAGATCGCCGCCCGAAGCTGCCGTGCCATCGGTGCCATGGGTCTTGGCGGCATCGGCAAACAGCACGCCGCCTTCGATCTGTTTCTTGATCTCATTGGCCTTTTCCTCGGAATCGACGAGGATATGGGCGGCGCGATATTCGGTGCCCGGCTTGAAATCCTTGAACTTGGCATCATAGGCGGCTTGCAGTGCCGCATCGGTGACGGCCGCTTCCACGATGCCTTCCAGCGCGAAAGCCGAAATGGCGGAGCGTTGGTCATTGGCAAGCTGGATCTTCTGGCGCTTGGTCAGCTTGGGCTCAGTATCCTGTGCCAGCGCGGTTTGCTGCACCAGTTGATCCAGAATGCCGTTGAACAGCACGTCATCGGGCAATTGCTGATATTGCGGCGGCAGGCTGGCGCGGGTGGCGATCATTTGCCCCAGCGTGATCTCGGTGCCATTCACCGTGGCCACGACCGTCTCGGCGGTGGTTTCGGCCCGCAACGGGGCGGCGACCAGCACTGAGAGCGCCACGGCCCCAAGGAATGTCGTCATTTTCGCCATGATCACTGTCTCCTGATCGGGCGCAACACCGCGCCGCGTTGACTTGGGCGTCAGGCCCCCTTACATCGCGAAGGTCGCGCGAGACAGGGCACCTTTCCGCGCCTTTCCGGGTTCTTCTATGAAAGCTGGGTGAGGCGGGCAAGGGCCAGACGCCTGAAGCCTCGCACGATCCTGTCATAAAGACCTGCGGAGAAAACATGCTTGGTCTCGGAACGCTCGCGCGGAAGGTGTTTGGAACGCCGAACGACCGCAAGGTAAAATCGGTGCGCCCGCTGGTGGCGAAGATCAACGCGCTGGAGCCGGAGTTTCAGGCGCTGTCGGATGAGGGGCTGATCGCCCGCACCCGCGCCCTGCAAGAACGCGTGCAGGTCAAAGGCGAGAGCCTTGACAGCATCCTGCCCGAAGCCTTTGCCAATTGCCGTGAAGGCGCACGCCGGGCGCTTGGCCTGCGCGCCTTTGATGTGCAGCTGAAGGCAGGTATCTTCCTGCATCAGGGCAATATCGCCGAGATGAAGACCGGCGAGGGCAAGACCCTGATGGCCACCTTCCCGGCCTATCTCAATGCCTTGGCGGGCAAGGGCGTGCATGTCGTCACGGTGAACGATTACCTCGCCAAGCGCGATGCCGAATGGATGGGCAAGGTTTACGCGCAACTGGGCCTGACCTGTGGGGTGGTTTACCCCTATCAGCCAGAGGGCGAGAAACACGCCGCCTATCGCTGCGACATCACTTACGCCACCAATAACGAGCTGGGCTTCGACTATCTGCGCGACAACATGAAGGGCAGCGTCGAGGAGATGAACCAGCGTGGCCACTTCTTCGCCATCGTGGACGAGGTGGACAGTATCCTGATCGACGAGGCGCGCACGCCGCTGATCATCTCTGGCCCGAGCCAGGACCGCAGCGACCTTTATACCAAGGTCAATGCGCTGATGCCGGAAATCCTGCCTGAACATTTCAAGCTGGATGAAAAGGCCCGCAGTGCCACCTTCACTGAGGATGGCAACGAATTTGCCGAAGTGCGGTTGCGCCAGATGGGCCTGCTGCCGGATGACCAGACGCTTTATGACCCCGAAAGCACGACGCTGGTGCATCACCTGAACCAGGCTCTGCGCGCGCATCAACTGTTCCACCGCGATCAGAACTATATCGTGCGCGATGGCGAGGTGATGCTGATTGACGAATTCACCGGGCGCATGATGCGCGGGCGTCGCCTGTCTGATGGTCTGCATCAGGCCATCGAGGCCAAGGAAGGCGTGCAGATCCAGCCCGAGAACGTGACTCTGGCCTCTGTGACGTTCCAGAATTACTTCCGGCTTTACGGCAAACTGTCGGGCATGACCGGCACGGCGCTGACCGAGGCGGACGAATTCATGGAAATCTACAAGCTGGGCGTGGTGGAGGTTCCGACCAACCGCCCGGTGCAGCGGCAAGATGACCACGATCAGGTCTATCGCTCGGCCCGTGAGAAATATGCAGGCATCGTCACGGCCATCAAGGAGGCCAACGCCAAAGGTCAGCCGATCCTTGTCGGCACCACCTCCATTGAAAAATCCGAGATGCTGTCGGAGCTGCTGAAGGCCGAGGGGATTCCGCACAACGTGCTGAATGCTCGCCAGCACGAGCAGGAGGCGCAGATCGTCGCCGATGCCGGGCGGCTTGGCGCGGTGACCATCGCCACCAACATGGCCGGTCGCGGCACTGACATCAAACTGGGTGGCAATGTCGAATTCAAGGTGATGGAAGCCATCGCCGCCGACCCCAATGCCCATCCCGACGAGATTCGCGCGCGGATCGAGGCCGAGCATCAGGGCGAGGAAGAGGCCGTGAAGGCCGCCGGTGGCCTTTATGTGCTGGGCACCGAGCGCCATGAAAGCCGCCGGATCGACAACCAACTGCGCGGCCGTTCGGGCCGTCAGGGCGACCCCGGCCGTTCGTCCTTCTTCCTGTCGCTGGAAGATGACCTGATGCGCATTTTTGGCAGCGAGCGGCTTGATTCCGTGCTGTCGAAACTGGGCATGAAGGAAGGCGAGGCCATCGTTCACCCCTGGGTCAACAAATCGCTGGAACGCGCGCAGGCGAAGGTTGAGGGTCGCAACTTCGACATCCGCAAGCAATTGCTGAAATATGACGACGTGATGAACGACCAGCGCAAGGCGATCTTCAGCCAGCGCCTCGAGATCATGCAGGCCGAGGATCTTTCGGAAATCGCGCAGGATATGCGCTATCAGGTCATCGACGATCTGGTCGAAGAATTCATGCCGGCTCGCAGCTATCCCGACACCTGGAACACCGCCGGGCTTTATGCCGCGGTGATCGAGAAACTGGCGCTGGATGTGCCGGTGATCGAATGGGCCAAGGAAGAAGGCGTCGATCAGGACGTGATCCGCGAGCGGCTGGAAAAAGCCAGCGACGACCACATGGCCGCCAAGCTTGAGGCCTTTGGCCCCGAGACCATGCGCTCGATCGAAAAACAGTTGCTGCTGCAAAGCATCGACGGCAAGTGGCGCGAACATCTGCTGCGGCTGGAGCATCTGCGTTCGGTCGTGGGCTTCCGTGGCTATGCGCAACGCGATCCGCTGTCGGAATACAAGACCGAGGCCTTCGCCCTGTTCGAAACCATGCTGACCGGGCTGCGGCTGGATGTGACCGAGAAACTCGCGTTGATCCGCCCGGTTTCGCCCGAGGAACAGCAAGAGGCCATGGCGCGCTATCTGGCGCAGCAACAGGCGGCGCAGGCTGCTGCGGATGCAGCAGCGGCAAGCGGCGCGCATGAGGCGGTGGAGCATGTTGCCGCCCCCGGCTTTGTCGAGGACGATCCCTCGACCTGGGGCAACCCCTCACGCAACGATCCTTGCCCCTGTGGTTCGGGCGAAAAGTTCAAGCACTGTCACGGCAGGCTGGTGTGATTGCGGGGGCTTCGGCCCCCGTATTCATGTCGCGCCTTTTCTTCTCGCTGGAAACATTCCCTGCTTTTGCCACGCATTGGCCCCAATCGCCGGTTACCCCAAGGGTAAGTGACCCGTGGAGTCTTCCGATGAACACGCAACGCCGTATTGCTCTTGCCGTTTCGCTGTTGGCCGTTGGCCTCGGTGCCGGCCATCTGGTGCAAAGTCGTTCCGCCAAACCTGCCGCGCCGCCTGCCGAAGAAACCTTGGCCGATGCCGCATTGAAGCCGGAAAATCTGCAACAACTCGCTGCTGGCAGTGACGATCTGGTCGCGCCCCTTTCGGTTCTGCCGCCGGTGGACGGGCTGGCCCCGCTGCCTGCGGCCCCGGCGCTGAAACCGGCTGAGCCAAAGATTGTCGTGCCATCGAACCCCGCAGCCACCGCCGCTGCTGCTTGCGACATGTCGCTGGATCTGTTGGCAGATAGCAATGCGATGATTGGTATCACCGTAATCGCGCCCTGCCGTCCGAACCAGCGTGTCATGGTCAAGCATGGTGGACTGGCGATCACGGGCAAGACATCGGCCAGCGGCACGATGTTCATGAACCTGCCCGCCATGGAGGTGCAAGCCAAGATCGAGTTGAGCTTCCCGGATGGCGAAAAGCTCGGCTCGGTGGTGGAAATGCCCGAGGTATCTGCCATGCAGCGCTTTGCTGTGCAGTGGTTGGAACGTGATGCATTTCAGCTGCAAGCCTTTGAAAACGGTGCGGATTATGGCCAGCCAGGGCATGTTTCTGCGGTGAAGCCGCAGACGCCGGCCCCTGGTCTTGCTTCCGAGGGGGGCTTTGTCACCCTGTTGGGCGACAGTTCCGTCGATCTGCCGATGTTGGCAGAGGTTTACACTTTCCCGGCCAAAGGCGCGGCGGAAGTCTTGGTTGAGGCGGCGGTGACCCCGGAAACTTGCGGGCGCGAACTGCTCGGGGAAACGGTCAGCGCAGTCGGTGGCAAGGTCGCGGTGTCGGAATTGACGCTGGCCATGCCCGAATGTGAGGCGACCGGTGACATTCTGGTCTTGAAAAACCTCGTGCCGGAGATGAAACTCGCGGCCAGGTAAACTTGCAGGCCAGGCATGCGTTTGAAACTTTGGGGCGCGGCGGTTTTCGCCGCGCTGTCGCTTTTTGCGGTTGCCGCTTCGGCGCAGGACGTGACGCTGACGGCGCGCGATGGCTCGCTGTCCATTGACGGGCAGTTGATCTCTTTCGACGGTGAATTCTACCGGGTGGACAGTCGCTATGGCCCGCTGACGCTGGATGGAGAAGGGGTCATATGCGACGGTCCTGGCTGTCCTGATCTGACGGCCACTCTGGCGGTTTTGCGTATCACAGGTGCCGGTGAGCCCGGCAACCGCCTGCTGCCGGGTCTGTTCGAAGCCTATGCGCGGACGCGTGGCTTGAAGATTGCCACATCTTCGCATGCTGCGGGTTTCCGCAGCGAAATTACTGACCCCGGCACGGACCAGATGCTTGCTCAGATCAGCTTTGTGCCAGCTGCGCCCGAGGCCGCGCGGCGTGCCTTGTTGCGCGGTGAGGCAGATCTGGCGGTGTCCTTGACCGCCGATAAAGGCTTTGGGTCAAGATCCATGGCGCTGGATGCGCTGATCCCCATTGTCGCGACGGGCAATACGCATCCACGCATTTCCACCCCCGAACTGGCGGCGGCCTTGTCCGGCAAGGTGAAGAACTGGAAGGAATTTGGTGGCCCGGATATGCCGATTGCCCTGCATGCCTTGGCGGGGGACACATCGCTGCAAGAGGCCCTGACGGCGCGGCTGGGGCGGCGCGTGGCTGCGGTGTCCGAACATGCCACGGCGGAGGAGTTGGCCGAGGCCGTGGCGCGCGATCCTTGGGCGTTGGCCATCACCGGGCAAGCGGCCAAGGGTGCCGCGCGGGTGCTGCCTTTGACCGACAGTTGCGGCTTTCCGCTGCTGCCGGGCCGCGCTTCGGTCAAGGCTGAGGATTATCCGCTGACCCTGCCGGTGCAGCTTCTGACGCCACGCCGCCGCCTTCCGCTTTTTGCGAGGGAGTTTCTCGACTTCCTTGATCACCCCGCCGCACAGGCGCCGATTGCGGCCGCCGGATATGTCGATCGCGCGCCGGAAACCACACCGATGACGGCAGACGGGCTGCGCCTTTTGAACGCGATCAAGGGGGCAGGGCCAGATGTGCCGTTGGAACAGTTGCAGAATTTGGCAGATGTGATGCGCGATTCCAGCCGGTCTTCGCTGACTTTCCGGTTCGAGGATGGCACGACACAGCTCGACTCCCGCTCGCGCGAGAACCTTCAGCTTTTGGCGCAGATGCTGGCGGTGGATGCGTTCCGGGGGCAAGAGGTGATCCTTGCAGGATTTTCGGATGGGTCGGGCAGCGCGTCTGCCAATCTGGATCTGTCGGAAAGCCGCGCAATCGGGGTGGCAACGGCATTGTCTGATCTGTTGAGCGACCTGCCAGAGGGCGCACGGATGCCCCGTGTGATGCCCTTTGGCGAGGCGCTTCCCATGGCCTGCGACACCACAGCGGCAGGCCGCAGGGCCAATCGGCGGGTCGAGGTCTGGCTTCGTCCTTTGGCCGCTAGAGATAGTGATGCGCCCTGAAACTCAGTTCGCGCTCCTTTCCGATGATGAGGTGGTCGTGCAGCACGATCCCCAATACCTCGGCGGCATCGCGGATCTGCGCGGTCATGCTGATGTCAGCATCTGAAGGGGTCGGGTCGCCCGAGGGGTGATTATGTACCAGGATCAACGCGCTGGCGTTCAGCTCCAACGCGCGTTTCACCACTTCGCGCGGGTAGACCGGCACATGATCCACCGTGCCACGCGCCTGTTCCTCATCGGCGATCAGCACATTCTTGCGATCCAGGAACAGGATGCGGAATTGCTCGGTCTCGCGATGCGCCATCGCGGTGTGGCAGTAATCCAGCAGCGCATCCCAGCCTGACAGAACGGGGCGTTGCATCACACGCGCCCGTGCCATGCGCTGCGCCGCTGCCTCGACGATCTTCAATTCCTGCACCACCGAATCGCCCACGCCTTTCACGGCGACCAGCCGTGCCACTGGCGCTGTCACCACCCGGTTGAAATCGCCGAACGTATCCAGCAAAAGCCGCGCCAGCGGTTTTACATCCTGCCGGGGGATGGCACGGAACAGCACCAGTTCCAGCAGCTCGTAATCCGGCATTGCCGCCGCGCCCCCCTCCATGAACCGGGTGCGCAGGCGCTTGCGGTGATCGCTGATGTAAGAGGGTAGCCGGCCTGGCAGGGCTGTGCCAAGCGCTTCGTCCTCCGCACCTTCGGGGGCGAAAAGGGGCAGGGGCGCTTCGGCAAAGGCGGGGCTGCGATGTTTCATGGGGGCAGCCTGCGGCTCAAAAGTAAACGCGCGGTTAACCGCCCCCATGTTCTGTTCAAAAATATCCTCGTGGGGGAGGCCGAAGGCCGTGGGGGGGCGCGACCGCCCCCCCCTGCGCCGTTACCGCACCCCTTCGGTGGGGCTGTTGAGGAAGGCCAGACTTTCTTCCAGAACACCTTCGGCCAAGTCGCGCCCGATGATGACGATCCGCGATTTCCGGTCGCCGTCCTTCGGCGCACGCGCCAGTTTCACGGGCGGGTCGAAGATATGCTGCACGCCGTGGATGGCGTAGGGCTCGGCTTCGCCCTCCAGCCAGATCAGCGCCTTGAAGCGCAGGATATCCGGCCCGCGCAACTGGATCAGCGTGTCGATCCAGATGTTGAACAGGCCCGGATGGATCGGATGCTCGATGACTGCCGAGACCGAGCGGATGCGGTCGTCATGCTTGGCAGCCCAAGGCTGCGTGGCGTTGAACGCGGCGCCGAACAGCCCGTGCTGCGAGCCGAACTGCGTCAGCGCGGGCAGGGGTTTCGGCGCGGCAGCGGCGTTGACCCAAGCCGCCGCCTGAGTCGCCTGCGTCAATTCCGCCGGGATGCCAAGGCCGAACAGCGCGCCGGCGGGCACCTGCCCGCGTTCGGCCAGAATTTGCCGCGCGGTGGGGGCAATGGTTTTCAGGCGCTTCTGAAAGCCGGCCAACGCCTCGGCGCTCACCAGATCGGCTTTGGTCACCACGATCAGGTCGGCCATCGCCACCTGCGCCACCGCTTCAAACCCCTTGTCCAAGGTCGCCGGTCCATGGGCGGCATCGGCCAGCGTCACCACCCCATCCATGCGATAAGCCTCGGCCAGCGGTTTTTCCACCAGGAGCGTGTGCAGAATCGGGCCAGGATCGGCGAGGCCCGAGGTCTCGATCACCACCCGGTCAAACTTGGCCTGCCCGGCCTTGCGCCGTGCCGCCAGATCGGTCAGCGCGCGGGTCAGATCGCCCCGCACCGCACAGCACATGCAACCCGATTCCAGCAGCACCATTTCTTCGGTGCTTTCCACGATCAGATCGTGATCAAGGCCGACATCCCCGAATTCATTGATCAGCACCGCCACCGGCCCCGTGCTGGCGTCTTTCAGCAAGGCATTGAGCAGCGTGGTTTTTCCGGCACCCAGATAGCCGGTGATCAGGGTCACGGGCAGGCGTTTGTCGGCTTTGACTGGCATGGGCGGCTCCTTCAGATCGGGCGTGACCCTAGCGGGGCGGGGCAGAAAACGCCAGATGGGGTCTTGACCGCAGGCGCGGCTGCGGGCAGCTTTGCCCCCGATGGTGCCCGGTATCAAGGCCGGGTGAAAAGGGAATGCGGTGAAAGCCCGCAACTGCCCCCGCAACTGTAAGCGGCGAGCGCCCTCCAACCGCCACTGGCCCGTAAAGGGCCGGGAAGGCGGAGGGTGCCGCGACCCGCAAGTCAGGAGACCTGCCATCAGGAACCCATAACCAATCCCGGGCGGGGTGCCCCGGAAGGAGGACAGATGACCAGCGTTCCGCGCGATTTTCGCGCGTCACCGGTGCCCATGGCACCGCTTGCCACCCGTATGGCCCTGCGCCAATGTCAGGACTGCCCGCATCGTGGCGGGCCTTGCCTGCCAGGTTTGCGCTTGCTGCAACGCCTGTCGCAGGCGGTGGGGCAAGCTGCGATGGGGCCAGAGTTTGAAATCTCGGGCCATCTGGAAAGCGAATCCTGCGGTCAGGCCTGCCGCCTGGCATGGCGCGCGACCGAATCTGGCACCTGGGTTTTTGGCGATGTAGCCGAAGGCACCGATCTGGACGATCTGGTGCAAGGTGCCGCCCTGCTGGAGCATTCGGTGCAAGGCTCCTTGCAAGGGGCGGCGGCGGTTCTGGTGGCCCGCGCCGGCGCACTGAACTGAGGCACCCTCAGCCCAGCAGATCGGCCAGCACCAGCGCCATGACCAGCGCGCTGTCCTGCATATCCTGCACACCAACCCATTCATCGGGTTGGTGCGCCAGATGCAGCAGGCCCGGCCCATAGGCGATGCAGTTCTTCATCCGGCCGATGCGGTCGATATGTTTCTGGTCATAGGTGCCGGGCGAGACGACATGTTCGGCCACCCGGCCCAGCACCCGCTCGATTGCGGCGGCGGTGGAGCGGACGATGGGCGCATCGGGCGCGGTTTGGGTGGGCTTCACCTCGAACAGATCGCGGATCGCGTAATCAAAGCCGGGGCGGCTGGCGCGCAGCCCGTCCAGCAACCCGGTCACCTCGGCCTTCACCTCGGTCAGATCTTCCTCGATCAGGAAACGGCGGTCGAGGATGATGCGGCAGCGATCCGCCACGCAGGGCGCGGGCAGGCCGGTGTAGCCCGGCTCTGGCTCCGGCTCACCGCCATGGATGGAGTTGATATTCAGCGTCGAGGCCCGCGCGCCTTCCGGCACCACGGGCATGGCGGTGCGTTTTTTCGCCAGCAGCGGATAGAGTTTCCGCTCGATCTCCTCCAGCACCGCGCCCATATGGCGAATGGCGCTGTCGCCCAGAAAGGGCATGGACCCATGGGCGATGCGGCCCTTGGTCTCCACCTCGGCCCACCACACACCGCGATGGCCAAGGCAGATGCGGTCCTTGTGCAGCGGTTCGGGGATGATGACGTGCTGCACCCGGTCCGGATCGAACCAGCCCTGTTCGGCCAGATAGGCCACGCCGCCATAGCCACCCGATTCCTCATCGGCGGTGGCGGAAATCTCGATGGTGCCGCGATAGTCGGGGCAGGCGGCGATGAAGGCCTCGGCCGCGATGATGCTGGCGGCGAGGCCCCCCTTCATGTCGCACGCCCCCCGGCCATAGATGCGGCCTTCATGCAACTCGCCGCCGAACGGGTCGCGGGTCCAGCCATGGCCGACCTCCACCACATCATGATGGCTATTGAAATGCACGCAATCACCGGGCCGCGTGCCCTCGCGCCGCGCCACCATGTTCCAGCGCGGATGCGCCTCACTGTCGCCCGGCGCGCCTTCGGCCCGCACCAGCGCCACCGCAAAGCCCTGCGCCGACAGCCGCTCTGCCAGATAATCGCAGATCTCGCGGTAACAGCGCCCTGGCGGGTTCAGCGTTGGAATGCGGATCAGGTCTTGCGTCAGCGCGATCAGATCGGCGCTGCGCAGCGCCACTTCGGCGGCGATCTTTTCGGCAAGGTCAGGCGGAAAGGTGGGAGCATCGGTCATCCTCTGATGATGGGGGGGAAGCCGCGCTTTGCCAAGCGTGCCGCCGCGCCTGTGGCAGAAATCGTGAAAGATGCTTATGTTCTGGGCATGCCGGGCGGGCTGCCCGGCGAATGGAGCTGCGTCATGGCTATTCTGCGCGCCTGGGTTCTGGCCTTCCTCGTGCTGACAGTGTTCTACTGGCTGCTGCGGGTCTATTTCCGTTCCACCCGCCGCGAGGCGTTGGAGAAGCGGTTCGAGGCCGAGGGCCTGACGGGCGACCGCGAGGCTTGGGTCGAGGCGCAGATGGCGGGTTATGGCCGCAGCCTGCATCTGAAACTGTTATGGCTGGTCTATATCCTGCCGATGGCAGGTATTGCCGTCACCGTGTATCTGGTGAATTACGACTGAAAAAGGAGGGGCCGCGCATGTGGACCTATATCAAATGGGGATTCCGTCTGACGATCTTTGCCATCGTCGCGGCCTTCCTGCATTACACCCTGCCGCAGCGCGACATCGTGCGCATCACCAGCACCTATAACCGCGTGACCGAGTTGGGGGCGAATGCGTTCTTCTTCGCCTCGCCCGACAGTGGCACCACCACGGCCCCGGTCGACAAGCGCGATATCCGCTTCATTGATGCGGTGTTCCCCAATGGCGAGGTGATGGTCTATCGCAACGAGGATACCGGCTGGATTTGGCCGCCCTATTTCAAATATGACAGCTCGAACCTGCAAGCCGAGGCCAGTAATTTCGTCTCGTCCAAGGATAAACCGGAATGGGTGGCGGTCACGCATTATGGCTGGCGGATGCCGGTTTTCTCGATCTATCCCAATGCGGTGAAGGTGCGCGCGGTCGAGGGGCCGGATGTGCAGCTGATCCCATGGGTCAGCATCATCGTGCTGGCGCTTTTGGGGCTGGTCTGGCTGATGCTGTGGCGCATGTGGCGACAGTTCCGCGAGCGGATGATTGATCCGGCGGTGGATGATCTGAACGTGAAGCTCGATGAGCTGGACGCCAGCGCCGATGCCGCCCGCGACCGGGCGAAGAGCTTCTGGTCGCGGCTGTTCGGGCGGAAATGAGCGCAGCCTCGGGGGAACCCGGGGCTTCTTCATCGCGGTGCGATCAACCAATCTTCACCCGACCAAACGCCCGACAGGCTGAAATCCTGCGTCAGCAGTACCAGTTCGGCAGCGCGGCCGGGGGCGATGGTGCCAAAGCGGTCTTCGACCCCGATCAACTGCGCCGGGATAGCCGAGGCCATGGCCATCGCGCGTTCCGGCGCGAGGCCCACTTGGCCGACCAACGTGGCAATCGCCTGCGGCAAGGTGAGGTCGGCCCCGGCGAGGGTGCCGTCCTCCAGCGTCAACCGCCCGTCGCGGCGCAGCACGCGCCGCCCGTTCAGCAGCATCTCGGTCGCATCGGTGCCTGCAAAGGCCATGCAATCGGTGACCAGAAACACCCCGTCAGGCCGCGCCGCCAGCGCCGCGCGCAGGGTGGCCGGATGCACATGAATGGCATCGGCGATCAGCCCCGCCGCACAGGTTCCCGCCAGCACGGCCCCTGCCAGCCCCGGCTCCCGATTGCCCAATTGGCTCATGGCGTTGAACAGATGGGTGGCGCAGCGCGCACCGGCCTTGAACGCTGCCTGCGCCAGATCAAAACTGCAATCGCTATGGCCGAGGCTGACCACCGCGCCCGCTGTGGCGAGGGTGGCAATCTGCTCCGGTGTGGCGCTTTCCGGGGCCAGAGTCACCATCAGCGCGGGCAGGCGGCGTGCCGCCTCACACAGGCGCGCGAGGTCGTCGGCCTGCATCGGGCGGATCAGCGCCGGATCATGAGCGCCCTTGCGGCGCGGGTCCAGATGCGGCCCCTCCAGATGCAGGCCCAGAAAACCCGGCGTGCCGATGGCGGCAAGGCCCGCGGCGATCACCTGCGCTGTGGCCTCGGGCGTATCAGTGATCAGCGTGGGCAAAACCCCAGCGGTGCCAAGCGCGCGATGCGCGGCGCAAACCGTGGCCAGATCGGCGGCTGTCGTGGTGCCGCTGACCAGATGACCGCCGCCGCCATTCACCTGAAGGTCCAGAAAGGCCGGGGCCAGAATGCCCCGAACCCGTATGGCATCGCGCGCCTCGGCCTCGGGGATCAGCGCGGCAATCTGACCGCCCTCGATCACCACCGCCAACCCGTCCTGCAAGGTTTGCCCGTCAAAGATCCGGGCACCGGAAAGCGTGACCGCCATCACACCGTCTCCGTCACCTTGCGCAGATGCGGCGGCGTGTCGGGGTCAAAGCCGCGCCGCCGCGCCAGCCCCTCCACAAAGGCGTAGAAGGCCGCGATCATCACCAAGGGTGCCACGATCGGATGCAGGCCGGGCACCGAGGGCAGCCGGGTCGCCCCCGCCACATCGGCCCCGGTCACAAATACATCGGCCCCTTGCGCCGCCAGCCGCTCTGCCGTGGCACAAAGCTGCGGCAGGGCCGCATCTTCGATGCCAAGCGCCAGCACCGGAAAATTGGCCTGCACAATGGCCGCCGGTCCATGCAGCACCTCGGCGGCGCTATAGGCTTCGGCATGGATGCCACAGGTTTCCTTGAACTTCAGCGCCGCCTCATTCGCCACGGCAAAGCCGGGGCCACGGCCCAGCACGAAGGCCGAAGGCGCGCGCGACAGGCGGGCCGACAGCGGCCCCCAATCCAGCTTCACCGCCTGTTCCAGCGCGGCAGGCAGGCCCGCCACGGCGGCGCGCAGCCCCTCATCCTCGCGCCATTCCGCCAGCAGACTGAGGCCCGCCAACACACTGGTCACAAAGGTTTTCGTGGCCGC
>CALKAA010000148.1 GCA_937983495.1 uncultured Gemmobacter sp.
AATGCGGGCCATGCAGCGCGCTCAGCCCCGTAACCGGCAGGGCAATCGGCTGATCCGACAGGTTGAAGGCGCAGAACACCGAGCCCTCGGCCCCATCGCGGCGGAAGGCCAGCACGGGCGGCTCGACCTCGAAGAAGGTGCTGCGCCCATCACGCAAAGCGCTGGTTTTCCGCCAGGCCAGCAGCGCCCGATACAGCGCCAGCACCGTGCCCGCGCCCTCCTGCGCCGCCACATTGCGCGCCAGTTGCGGGGCCTTCACCGGCAACCACGGCGTGCCGGTGGTAAACCCGCCATGCTCTGCCCCATCCCAGACCATCGGCGTGCGGCAGCCATCGCGCCCCTTGTATTCGGGCCAGAACTTGAAGCCCGGCGGGTCGGTCAGCTCGTGATATTCGATATCCGTCTCGGTCTGGCCCAGCTCCTCGCCCTGATAGAGACAGATCGAGCCCTCCAGCGCCAGAAGCAGCGCCGCCGACAGCCCCGCGACCTGATCCTGCGTGCCGAACTCCTCCCATCGCGTCACATGGCGGATCACATCATGGTTGGAAAAGGCCCACATCGGCCAGCCCTCGGGCGCGGCCTTGAAAAACCCCTCGATACGCGAGCGGAAATGCTCGGGCGTGAATTTCGGCCCCAGCATGTCGAAACTATAGGCCATGTGCAGCCGCCCCGGCGCGGTATATTCCGACATGATCCGCAGCGCGCGGCGCGGGCCTTCTCCCACCTCGCCCACCATGCTGCGATCCTCATATTCATCCAAGAGCGCGCGCATGCGTTCCAGAAAGGCCGGGTTTTCCGGGCGGCATTTGGAATATTCGTGATCCTGCATCTCATAGGGGTTGGCGGGCGGCAGGTTCTCCGCGCGCGGCTCCGGCCCGTTGTCGCGCAGCTTCGCATCGTGGAAATAGTAATTCACCGTATCGAGGCGGAACCCATCCACCCCCCGCTCCAGCCAGAAGCGCATGGTGCCCAGCAGGTAATCCTGCACTTCCGGGTTGTGAAAGTTGAAATCCGGCTGCGACGCGAGGAAATTATGCAGGTAATATTGCCGCCGCCGGCTGTCCCATTCCCAGGCCGAACCGCCAAACACCGAAATCCAGTTCGAGGGCGGCGCGCCATTGGGCTGCGGATCGGCCCAGACATACCAATCAGCCTTGGGATTGGTGCGATCCTTGCGGCTTTCGACAAAGGCCGGATGCTGATCGGAGGAATGGCTGATCACCTGATCAATGATCACCTTCAACCCCAGCTCATGCGCGCGGGCCAGCAGGGTGTCAAAATCCTCCAGCGTGCCGAACAGCGGGTCGATGTCGCAGTAATCCGACACGTCATAGCCCATATCGGCCATCGGGCTTTTGAACACCGGCGAAAGCCAGATCGCATCCACCCCCAGCGCGGCGATATGCGGCAAGCGTGCCGTGATGCCGGGCAGATCGCCGATCCCGTCGCCGTTGCTGTCCTGAAACGACCGGGGGTAAACCTGATACACCACCGCCCCGCGCCACCATTCCGACATGCCACCCTCCACGCTGTCATGCGCTAACATCGCGTGACGCGCGCGCGGCTGCAAGCGGCGGATGTGGATTTCGGCGGCTTTGCCTGTGTTTTGATCAAAGATCACGATCCGCGATTGTATGGATCACAAATATGAAATTGACCCCGCCCCGCGCTTGGGCGCAGGGTCGGGCCACCCGCGCCACCATGCGCAACGGAGCCATCCATGACCAAACCCGCCCTGTTCACCCCGATCCTGATCGCGGGCTGTGTGATCTTGCTGCTGAACTTTGCCCTCCGGGCGAGCTTCGGGGTGTTCCAATTGCCGATTGCCAATGAATTCGGCTGGCCACGGGCCGAGTTTTCGCTGGCGATTGCCATTCAGAACCTCGCCTGGGGCATCGGTCAGCCGATCTTTGGCGCGCTGGCCGAAAAGATGGGCGACCGCATGGCCATCGTGCTGGGGGCGGTGCTTTACGCGCTGGGCCTTGTGCTGACCTCCATCGCCACCACACCGGCGCAGATGCAGATGCTGGAAGTGATCGTGGGCTTTGGCATTGCGGGCACCGGCTTTGGCGTGGTGCTGGCGGTGGTGGGGCGGGCCTCGGCGCCCGAACACCGCTCGCTCGCACTGGGCATCGCCACCGCCGCCGGATCGGCGGGGCAGGTGGTGGGCGCACCGCTGGCCGAAATCCTGCTCTCCTTCTACCCGTGGCAAACGGTTTTCGTGATCTTCGGCGGCATCATCCTGTGCAGCCTGCTGGCCCTGCCCTTCCTCAAAAGCGATCAGGTGGCGACCCGGGCCGAGCTGGAGGAAAGCCTGGGCGCGGTGCTGAAAAAGGCCTTCACCGATCCGTCTTACATCATGATCTTCCTTGGCTTTTTCAGCTGCGGCTATCAACTGGCCTTTATCACCGCGCATTTCCCCGCCTTCGTGACCGAGATGTGCGGCCCGATCGACCCGAACGGGATGCTGGCCGCTATCGGCATCACCACCACCTCGGGCCTCGGCGCGGCCTCGATTGCGGTGATCGGTCTGGCCAATATCGCAGGCACCATCTGGGCGGGGGCCTTGGGCAAGAAATACACCAAGAAATACCTGCTGGCGGGGATTTACACCGCGCGAACGGTGGTGGCGGCGGCCTTCATCCTGATGCCGATGACACCGGCTTCGGTGCTGCTGTTCTCGCTGGCCATGGGGGCCCTCTGGCTGGCCACCGTGCCGCTGACTTCGGGCCTTGTCGCGCATATCTTTGGCCTGCGCTATATGGGCACGCTGTATGGCTTCGTGTTCCTCAGCCACCAGATCGGCGGCTTCCTCGGCGTCTGGCTGGGGGGCAAGATGTATGACATGACCGGCGATTACACGCTGGTCTGGTGGATCGGCGTCGGCGTGGGCGCGTTTTCGGCGCTGGTGCATCTGCCGATCCGAGAGGCCCCCTGGGCGGCGAAGGCGGCCTGAATTTAAACTGGCGGCGAAAGCCGCCTGAGGGTCACTCAAACGGGCTGACGATCAGGATCGACAGATCCCGCTGCGGCGTGAAATTCTCGCGCTCCCAGACAAAGGTCGTCGGCCCGGTTTTCTTGATGCCATCGGCGCAAAGCGAGATGATGTTGCGCTCCGATCCCTTGTCCAGCGTCAGGCGAAACTGGCCGATTGGCCCCGCCCAGCTGTTCGCCGTGCGCAGCACATAGTCGATATATTGCGCGCTGCCATAACTGCCCTCGCCATCCGGCCGGGCCAGTCGCTTCATGATCCCGCTCGAGGTGCTGTCGTCGATGCAATACTGCGCCGCCAGCTCGGCAGTCCAGCCCTCGGCCGGGGGATGAGCCCATGCGAAAATCCCGCCCGGCGGGCGATGGTCATAGCCATGCGCCACCTTGAGCCGCGCCCCCGCCGGGAAGGTCTGGGTCCAGTGATAGCGGATCACCACGGCCCAATGCGGCCAGGCCTCGCCATCGACGAAATCCACCAGCCCCGCCGCCTCCAGGGCATTGCGCTGGTCTTCGGGCAAGGCCAGAAGCTCGGCCTGCACCGCCCCGATATCCACGCTCAGCGGCACGCCCGCCGCCTCCAGCGCCGCCGTCACATCGCGGCCCGGCGTGTCATATTGCGCCGCAATCGGGCGGGTCGGGTCCCATTCCGGTTCGATCACCGCGATCCGGTCAATGCTGACGGCGACCGGCTTGCCCTCCACGCTCGCCGTGAAGCCCAGCAGATCGTCGCGCCCGGCCTCCTCGGGCAGGTTCCAGTCGCTGCTCGTCAGCGCCTCCAACGAGATCGGCGGCAACGGAAAGATCACCTCGCCCGTCACGTCCTGATCGGTCAGATTGCGGAACGTATAGGCCACCTCGATCCGGGTCGGACTGATGAACAGATCCTCGGTCTCCATCGCCACCGCCTCGGTCTGGCCGAAGGTCAGGCCCGTGGCGCTGAGGCCACCGAACCCGTCATTGGCAAAGGCGGGCGCAGCGGTGACAATGCAAAGGGCAAAAAGAATATGGCGCATGAACAGGCTCCGGTCATCATTGGCCCCAATGAAGCGCGCGGGCGTCCAAAAAGCAATCGGCTTGCAGCCGCCCGCGCGGCCTGACAGGGTGCCGCCATGCAAACCCAGACGCCTCCATCCCGCCCCTCTGCCGCCATCTGGGCCGGTATCGCCTGCCTGATCGCGGGCTATGTGCTGAGCCAGTTCTACCAGATCGGAAGAGCACACGTCTGAACTCCAGTCACTGACCAATCTCGT
>CALKAA010000149.1 GCA_937983495.1 uncultured Gemmobacter sp.
GCAAAGGAGACCGGCGCAAAGCTGGTGGCATCCGGGGCCGTTCCTTCGGGGGCGAGACGCGGCAGGCTGGCCCCTTCTGACGGGCGATGGCCAAGACCCAAGGGGTTTTCGGCGCAATCGGGCCCCCCAAAGCCCGCGCGCCAATCGAGCGGGACGGGGGCATTCGTGGCAGGGCGACTCCTGCCTTCATGCCAGTGCCGCGCGGGCAGCACCTGCACAGCCTTGCGCCAGCCGGGCAGCCGGGCCTCCAGCAGGGTGCCGCCCTCGGGCGGGGTCACGCTGCCGGTGAGGATCAGGTCACAGAGCGGGCGGGCATGGCCAACCTCGGCCTCAGCCAACAGGCGGTCGCCCTCCATCAGCGGGCCTTGCAGCAGCGCGGGCTGCTCTGGCAGGAATTGCAGGCCAAAGCCTTGCCCTCCCGGCTGCCCCTGCGGCTGCGGGCGCAGCGCGAAGCTGGCTTTCAGATGCAGACACCAGAAGGTGCGCGCGGCCTCATCGCGCAGAAAGCCGCCGCGATGCGGAAAGGGGCTGCGGTTCTCGATCTCCCACATCGGAGGCGCCTTTCAGTTCAGGTCGATCCAGGCACCGCGCAAGCCCAGACGGCCGGCGGAATCGAGTGTCACATCCTCGGCCTTCAGGCGGATGCGGCCATCGGGATGCAGGCGGATCTGCGCCTTGCCGGTGCCGATCACCAGCCAGCCGTCGCTGTCCGGCACAAGCTGCGCCGCCCCAAGCTGCACCTGTGCGGCCCCGGCATAGCCCAGCACCACCACCCGGTCGGGCATATCGCGGCAGACCGCAATCAGCCCCGGCGCGGGCGGCACATGCGCCAGATCGAGGATGGCGGCAGGGTCCACCCCCGCCAACAGCGGTGCATCCCCGACCAGGCCCAGAACCGGGCGCATCACCAGATCGCCGGGTTGCGCGGTGGTCGGGGCGGAAAGACGTTCGGCTTTCATAGGGTCAATCTCCACGGGAAGGGGCACGTCGCGCCCGCACGTTTCACATCTGGTCGGCAATCAACACGAACAGCCGGGCGTCGGCCCGGCGGATCAAGGCTACAGAGGCGCGGCTTTCGGGATCGAACCCGCTGGCGATGGTCAGGCTGTCGCGCTGATCCGAGGCAAAGGCTTCGGGGAACATTTCAAACAAAAGATCCACGGGAACTTCCTGCACGCCCTGCAAGGGCGCAAATGTCCACCCCGCCGGGGCGCTGTCGGGCTGAAGCTCTGCAACGGCAACAAGATCGCTGTGATAGGCGGTCTTGAGGCAGCGCAGATCCCCGACCTGTGCGGGCACCTGCCCCATGGCGCGGGCCATGCGCGCCTCTGCAAGGGAAAGCAGGCCCGGGCAGGCCTGCTGCGCGGCCCGCATCTGCTCCGGCCCCGACCCCGACCCCGGCCAGATCAGGCTTGCCAGCGCCAGAAGGGCAACAGTTGCAGAGAGATACCATCGTTTTTTCATGGGCTGCCGATCCAGCCCTGCTGACGGGCTGCAACGCGGGCATAGGCTTCCATATCCTCCAGCAGCAGGGCATCGACGAGATCGACATGACGCTGCGTGCCCAGTAGGTAGAGGTCGAGCGCCCCCGGCGACAGGCTGGCGCTGATCAGCATGCTGCCATCGGCGGGCATGACGATCGTCACCCCGATCACAACCGGGGCTTCGCCGTTCAACTGGCCGTCGAACACAAGGGAACGATTGAAAGCGGTGATGTCATCCAGCGCGGCAAAGCTGGTCATGTCGCGCGGTTTCAGCTCTACCGCAGCTTCGGGCAAAAGGTTCTCGATCAACGTATACGCCACCGTGCCCGCCAGATCGAACATCTGCTGATCCGGCACCGCATCGGGCCGCTGTCCAAGGGCCAGCGGCGCGACCGGGGGAGCCACCATCACCATGGAGGCCCCATTGCCATTGGGATCGGCGGCATCATACCAGACCTCTGCCGCCATAGGTGTGCCAGTCGCCCCCTCGACCAGCCGGGCCCAGTTGGCGGGCATGCGAAAGTCAAAGACCGTCTGCTCCGCCGTGATCTGTCCGCGATGCACAGCCGCAAGGACGGGGTCGCTGCTTTCGATGCTGTCGAAACGCAGGCTGCCTGTCACTTGCGCAATCATCCCGCCGTAAGTCTCGAAATGGGCCGCCTCGAACTTTTGCCGCAGGATCAGCACCTGCAATCCGCGCCGCCAGACCGAAATGCGGTTCACAATCATCTCGCCGGAGGATTTGTCGCCGCCCAGAACCTCGCCAAAGTCCAGATCATGCGCGCGGATGCCAAAATTCAGCGCGCCCCATTGCGAAGCCAGCAAGACCGCAATTCCGGCGGCAGGTGCCACCCGGTCCGGCTCCAGCTCCGCCACATAGACCGACACCTCATAGCGGTCCCGATTGGCGGGATCATAGCCCACATAGGCTTGAGTGAACCTGCTGAAAACGCCTGCCTCGGCAAAGGTGAGCGGCACGTCCGAGACATCATCCCACAGAAAATCCGGGGGGCTGAAGGTGTGCGCAGACAGCGCGGGCACCTGCTCGAACGCGAAGACCGCGCGCGGGGCCTTGGCGGGGGCCACGGCCAGCGGCATCTTGTCGATTGCATCATCAGCCATCAGTGGGCCTGCGACCGCGACAACGGAAAGCGCAGTCATCCAGCAAAGCCGCAAGATGTGAGCCAAGGTTACTCTCATCGCGGCCAGTCACCCCACGCCCATTGCCCCGCGGATTTCGAGGCTGCAACCGTGCTGCCGCAAGCGCTTGAGGCAGCACTTTGATACCGCTCCAAACCTTTTGACACCGACGACACACACCCGCCCCTTGACCCCGTCATCTGATGGCGGCCTTTGGCAAGTCCGGGCAGGCGGCGAGGATTTCCTCGGCATAGCCCGGATTGTAAAAGCCGTTCGACGATTGCGCGCCCGCTTTCGGCAGCTCCCAGAAACGGCGCTCGCGATAGCTCCAGGCCCAGAGGTTCGGCACGCCCTCGGCATCAAGGGCGGCCATGGCAAAATGCAGCGGCGTGACGCCGGGATCGGCCCCGATGCGCAGAAAGCGGCGGTTCATCTGGCGCAACGGATTGGGCAGGTAAAAGCCACGCGGCCCCGCCACCAGCCCCGGCGGGTCGCCAGCATCGGGCTTTTGCACGAACCAGCAAGGGTTCGGCCCGAAATCGCGCTCTGCGATGCGGTTGGCGCGCCAGATCTCGGCCAGCCAGACCAGCGCCAGCACAACCAGCAGCAGGACAATCCCAAGAATGATCCAACGCATTTTCATTGCCTTCCGACCCAGCCCGGATGGGTTTTCGTGTTTGGCCTGCATTGCAAAAACGAGGGGCTGAGCTTCACGGTTCATTACCAGGCAAGCAGTCTGCGGTTTGATCACTTGAATATCTGATCCGTAACAAAAAAAGTGAGCGCAAAGCCTGACATCATGACGAGGGCTACAAGCCATGTACTCAGGCCAAATCCTGCCTGACCAAGTGAGACTGTGACCACCAGCGCGAACACCGTTGGGACTTGCCTCAGGGCGAAAGGACTTGCCTCACCCAAAAGCGGCAGCCCACGCAAAAGGGCATACCCCCAAAGAAGCACTAAAAGTGTCAATGTACCGATTAGGGGAAAAAGAAAAATGGCGTATAGATTGGGCTGCGCCGTCTGTTGGAGAACGGGCATCAGGTGAAAGGTCAAAAGTCCGCTCAGATACATCGCCACAAACCCAAATATATAGAGCGTGCTTATAGCCATCGAAGATTCCTTTATCGTTTCAGGGTGCATATGACTACATTTCCCAGTATTTCTTGACCAAACTTGGATCAACCATTCCCCCGAAAACCTCACGAAACTGCGTATCGGTCATGTCACCTTTCTGAAAGCGATCCATCAGAACGGAACGTATTTCTTCCATTCTGTCAGAAGCGTGAGCAACCAGAACCGTTGCGCCGACTCCGATTGCCACCCCAAACAACCCTGCCCGCCCTGCACCAATTCGCGGCGCGGCTTTCTTGCTGAGTTCCTCTACGATCGGCCCTTGCCCGGTCAACCTTCTGCCGAACTTGATCGCAGCGTTTTTCCTGCCTTCTCCGGTGGTCACTCCTGATTTGATCGCTTCGCCAATGCCAGCCGCTGCGGCAGTCCCGGCGGTGGTCCCAATCGCCAAACTTCCCAGCCAGTATTTGCCACGCTCTAGGTCCTTATAAGTTGCGACCAGCTCACGAGTGGATTTGTTCAGGAAGTCATACCACTCTGGAAATTCCTGCATCATGACCGCGACTGAGGCGGTCGCACCAACGAAAGTGGAGTAAGGGTCGAAAGTGGTATCCAGATTGCCGCGGATTTCGTTCAGCGTGCGATTGCGCTCGCTATGAGACTTGATCGTAGGCACCAGATACATCCGGCTCAGTACATTCAGTGCCAGTGCCGGCCCTGGCTCGGTGGAATCGTAGGGCACCTTGAGTGCTGCACAGAGATTTTTCAACCGCGCATTGCTTGCTGCATCCATGACCACGGCCTCAGTTCTGGTCTATCTTGGGGGATTTGATGGCCACGCTATCCGAGCCCTTGATCACAACCTGCGTGCCATCGATGGTGATCTTCGTACCTTTTTGATCATGATCGTGCCGTCCGATAACATTTCAATGCGCGATGACCCGCAAACGACCACGCTACGATCCCCAATCATCTCGACCTTGTTTCGTCCAATATTTGTGTGCGCGCTGTCTCCCACCGAGAGCGTCATGTTCCGCCCGACCTGTTCGGCTTTACTGTCACCAATAGTGGTATCGGCCACCAATAGTGGTATCGGCATTCACACCAATAACGTAATGCGCACTTGTGCCCACCTTGATTTCATGCGCACCGTCCGAGACGATTGAAAAATCTCCCGGCATGCCATTTTGCTTAAATGAGGGGCGATCAAGCGCGGCAGCCATCTCGGAAAGCAGATTGCGCTGCACCCCAAGTCCCTGAGCCGCTAGCGCCGAGGTCGCAGAACTACCCGTATACAGCGTATAAGTACCACCGACGGCAACTAGAGACTTGCCTATCACCTCATGCTGGGCATTGTCCATCACAGCGGTGGACTGGTCATTCATAACGATGCGCGCTTCACTGTTGCCCACAAGAACGTTTAGGTCGCGTTGCGCGATGACCCTGATCTCTTCGTGATCATGCTGATCCTCGAACCGCAGTTCATTGCATCCCCTACCCTGATGGGTGTTGGATTTGAAGGTGCTGATGGTCTTGTTTGCGGGCAGCGGGTAGGGGGGCATGTTGGCGGCGTTGTAGACGCACCCCGTGACGAGCGGTTGATCGGGGTCGCCATCCAAAAACTCTACCACCACTTCCATGCCGATGCGCGGGATCACCA
>CALKAA010000150.1 GCA_937983495.1 uncultured Gemmobacter sp.
GGCCTTGGTCTTCATCTGTCTTCATCGGCTCAAAAATATCCTCAGGGCCGGGTGGGTGTTGCACGCGCCCCTAGTGGTGAGCCCGGAACGGGCGAGGGGGCACGAGTGCCCCCTGTCTTCTCACTCAGCCGCGCGCACCGATGGGTTGTTGGGGTGCTGGGTCCAGTTGGCATAGTCCGTGACCGGGCGCCCGGTGCGCGGGTCGACCTCACCTTTGGGCATTTCCACCATGGTGATGCAGTTTTCCACCGGGCAGACATTGACGCACAGGTTGCAGGCCACGCAGTCCTCGTCCTTCACGGTGAAGGTGCGGTCTTCGCTCATGGCGATGGCCTGATGGCTGGTATCCTCGCAGGCGATGTAGCAGCGCCCGCATTTGATGCAGTCATCCTGGCTGATATGGGCCTTGGTGACGTAGTTGAGGTTCAGATACTGCCAGTCGGTGACATTCGGCACCGCGCGGCCCACCAGTTCAGAGGTGTCGGTAAAGCCCTTGCGATCCATGTAATCGCTCAGGCCCGAGATCATCTCCTGCACCACTTTGAAGCCATAGGTCATGGCGGCGGTGCAGACCTGCACGTTGCCCGCGCCAAGCGCCATGAACTCGGCCGCGTCGCGCCAGGTGGTCACGCCGCCGATACCCGAGATCGGCAGGCCATGGGTGGCAGGCGAGCGGGCGATTTCCGCCACCATGTTCAGCGCGATCGGCTTCACCGCTGGGCCGCAATAGCCGCCATGGGTGCCCTTGCCATCAATGGTGGGCTCGGGGGCGAAATCATCCAGATCGACCGAGGTGATGGAGTTGATCGTGTTGATCAGGCTGACCGCATCGGCCCCGCCGCGCTTGGCGGCCTCAGCGGGTTTTCTCACATCGGTGATGTTGGGGGTCAGCTTCACGATGCAGGGCATGCGGGAATATTGCTTCACCCAGCGAGTGACCATTTCAATATATTCCGGCACTTGCCCCACGGCGCTGCCCATGCCGCGTTCGGCCATGCCATGCGGGCAGCCGAAGTTCAGCTCTACCCCGTCGGCCTCAGTATCCTCGATCCGGTGCAGAATGTCTTTCCAGCTTTCCTCGTCGCAGGGCACCATCAGGCTGATGATCAGGGCGCGGTCACGCCATTTGCGCTTGACCTCCCTGATCTCTTGCAGGTTCACCTCCAGCGGGCGGTCGGTGATCAGCTCGATATTGTTCAGTCCCAACAGGCGGCGGTCGGCCCCCCAGATCGCGCCATAGCGCGGGCCCGAGACATTGACGACAGGCGGCCCTTCGGCGCCAAGGGTCTTCCAGACCACGCCGCCCCAGCCTGCCTCATAGGCGCGTTCCACATTCACCTTCTTGTCGGTGGGCGGCGCGCTGGCCAGCCAGAACGGGTTGGGGGATTTGATGCCGATGAAATTGGTGGTGAGATTGGCCATTTTGCTGGTCTCCTGTCGCGGGTCTTAGCCCACAGCCCCCGTCAGATAGGCGTGGATGTCTTCGGCGGCGTCGCGGCCCTCGGCCACGGCGGTTACCGTCAGATCCTCGCCGCCAAGCGCGCAATCGCCGCCGCACCACAGCTTGTCGCCCGCGCGTTTGGGCAATTTGCCTGCCGCGATGGTTAGGCCCTCCGGCACCCCTGCAAGCGTCTGGCCGATGGCCTTGAACACCTGATCCGCCTTGAGGGTGAAGCCTTCGGCGCGCAGTTTCAGGCCTTCAGGCGTGTCTTCGGTATAGGCAAAGTCCACGGCCTCGGCCTTGCCCGCGCCGGTCACCTTCACTGGTGCCGCGCCATAGATGATGCGCACGCCGGTCTGTGTTGCATGTTCCTGCTCATAGCCCGAGGCGCTCATCTTCTCCTTGCCGCGACGATAGACGATGGTGACGTTTTCGGCCCCCAGCAGCTTGGATTGCACGGCGGCGTCCACCGCTGTCATGCCGCCGCCGATCACCACGACATCGCGGCCCACGGCCACGGTGCTGCGATCCTTGGCCTGGCGCAGATCGGCGATGAAATCGACCGCGTTCTGCACGCCGGCCAGATCTTCGCCCGCCGCGCGCAGGGCATTCACCCCGGCCAGACCGATGCCAAGGAACACCGCGTCGTGATCGGCCAGCAGATCAGCCAGCGCCACATCCTTGCCCAAGGTCACCCCGTTCCGAAGCGTGATACCGCCGATTTGCAGCAGCCAATTCACCTCGCGCGCCGCGAAATCATTGGCGGCCTTGTAGGTGGCGATGCCGTATTCATTGAGTCCCCCCGCCTTGGGGCGGCGCTCAAACACTGTTACATCATGGCCCTTCATGGCCAGACGATGCGCACAAGAGAGGCCCGCAGGGCCGGCACCCACCACCGCCACGCGCTTGCCTGTCGGCGCGGCGCGGGTGAAGGGATGCACGCCCTTGGCCATCAGCGTATCGGTGGCATAGCGTTGCAAGCGGCCAATTTCCACCGGCTTGCCCTCGGCCACTTCGCGCACACAGACCTCCTCGCACAGCGTCTCGGTCGGGCAGACGCGGGCACACATGCCACCCATGATGTTCTGGCTGAGAATGGTCTTGGCTGCGGCCTCTGGCGTGCCGGTCGCGATCTGCCGGATGAACAGCGGAATGTCGATCGAAGTGGGGCAGGCCGTCATGCAGGGCGCATCATGGCAGAAATAACAACGATCCGCCGCCACCCGTGCCTCATGGCGATCCAGCGGCGGTTCGTGATCGGTGAAATTGTCACGATAGGCCGCGGCGGGCAGACGGCCGGGCACGATGCCGGGCGTGAGCTGGCTGTTGGACAAGG
>CALKAA010000151.1 GCA_937983495.1 uncultured Gemmobacter sp.
GCCCCCCGCTGCCGGTCACTCGGCGCGCGCGGCGCGCTTGCGCTCATGCGGGTCCAGTTCGCGTTTGCGCAGACGCACGATTTTCGGAGTGACTTCAACCAGTTCGTCATCGTCAATATAGGCGATGGCCTCTTCCAGTGACATGCGGACCGGAGGTGTCAAGCGCACGGCCTCGTCGGTGCCGCTGGCGCGCACGTTGGTGAGCTTCTTGCCCTTCAGCGGGTTCACTTCCAGATCGTTGTCGCGGCTATGTTCGCCGATCAACATGCCGACATAAACCGCTTCTTGCGCCCCGATGAACAGCTTGCCCCGTTCCTCAAGGTTCCACAGCGCATAGGCAACCGAAGTGCCATTCTCCATCGAGATCAGCACGCCTTGGCGGCGCCCCTGGATCGGGCCTTTATGGGGCACCCAGCCATGGAAGATGCGGTTCAGAACGCCCGAGCCGCGCGTATCGGTCAGAAACTGGCCGTGATAGCCGATCAGACCGCGCGAGGGCACATGGGCGACAATACGGGTCTTGCCAACACCAGCCGGTTTCATCTCGACCAGATCGCCCTTGCGCTCACCGGTCAGCTTTTCGATCACCGCGCCGGAATATTCGTCATCCACATCGACGATGACCTCTTCCACCGGCTCCATGCGCACGCCGTCTTCTTCCTTGAAGATCACGCGCGGGCGCGAAATCGACAGCTCGAACCCTTCGCGGCGCATGTTTTCGATCAGCACGCCCATCTGAAGTTCGCCGCGGCCCGAAACGATGAAGGCCTCGCCGCCCGGCGTGTCTTCGACCTTGATGGCGACGTTCACCTCGGATTCGCGCAGCAGGCGCTCGCGGATCACGCGGCTTTGCACCTTGTTGCCATCCTTGCCGGCCAGCGGGCTGTCATTGATACCAAAGGTCACCGAGATGGTCGGCGGGTCAATGGGTTGCGCGGGCAGGGCGGTGTCGATCGACAGATCGCAGAGCGTGTCGGCCACGGTGGCCTTGGTCATGCCTGCGATGGTCACGATGTCACCGGCCACGGCCTCGTCGATGGGCTGTTGCGACAGGCCGCGGAAGGCGAGGATCTTGGTGACGCGGAATTGCTCAATCCGCTCGCCGGTGCGGGTCAGCGCCTTCAGCGTGGCGCCCACTTTCAGCGTGCCAGCCTCGACGCGGCCGGTCAGGATGCGACCGATGAACGGGTCGGCCGAGAGGGTGGTGGCGAGCATCTGGAAGGGTTCATCGGCCTTGGCCAATTGCTTGGGCGCGGGCACATGGCGCACGACCAGTTCAAACAGCGCGCTCAGATCCTTGCGCGGCCCATCCAGTTGCACATCGGCCCAGCCGGAACGGCCCGAGGCGTACAGCACCGGGAAATCAAGCTGATCGTCATCGGCGCCCAGATTGGCGAACAGATCGAACACTTCGTTCAGCGCGCGGTCGGGTTCGGCATCGGGCTTGTCGACCTTGTTCAGCACCACAATGGGGCGCAGGCCAAGGGCAAGCGCTTTGGAGGTCACGAACTTGGTTTGCGGCATCGGGCCTTCGGCGGCGTCAACCAGCAGCACCACGCCATCCACCATGTTCAGGATGCGCTCCACCTCGCCGCCAAAATCGGCGTGACCGGGGGTATCAACGATGTTGATGCGGGTGCCTTCCCACTCCACCGAGGTCGCCTTGGCCAGGATGGTGATCCCGCGCTCGCGCTCGATGTCGTTGCTGTCCATCGCGCGCTCGGTCGTCGCCTGATTGTCGCGGTAGGTGCCGGATTGTTTCAGCAGCTCATCCACGAGGGTGGTCTTGCCATGGTCAACGTGCGCGATGATCGCGATGTTGCGAAGCTCCATCGGAGGGGTCTCTTTTTCTATCTGTGTTGGGGCGGGCCTTACAGGAGGCACGGCGGAAAGGCCAGTGAAACCTTTGCAAATGCGGCAATCAGCTGACGATGTACCAGTCGCGGCGGTGGTTCATGGCGATAATGGCGTTCAGGATCACCGCGCCAAGTGCGGACCACAGCACGCGCTCAGTCGGCAGGATGAGCAGCGCGGTGGCGAATAACGCGAGGTCATAGCCCAGCTGCACCCAACCTGCACGCAAGCCCGTGCGGTCTTGCACGATCAAGGCCACGATGGACACGCCGCCCAGACTGGAGGCATGGCGGAACAGCCCCAGAAGCCCGACACCGCAGACCACGCCGAACAGGACAGCGGCGGCAGCGGGATGGATGCCGCCCAAGGGCACAAAGGGGGCCATCGCCTCGGCCAGCGCCGAGACCACCGTCACGCTGACAAAGCTTTTCACCGTGAAGGCAGCACCTTTGCGCGCATAGGCCAGCGCATAGAAGGGCAGGTTGATCAGAAAGAAGGTGGCCCCAAAACTCCAGCCGCCCGCATAAGCGATCAACAATGCCAACCCCGCCGTGCCGCCCGTGATCAGCCCCGCCGCGCGCAGCAGGTGAATGCCAAGCGCGGCTTGCAGCGACGAGACGATCAGGCCCTGAGCGTCTTCGGTCAGCGTGTAGCGGGGAGATGAAAGGTCAGCATTCATGACCTGAATATGCCGCAGCGCAGCGCATTTGCCAGCGGTAATTATCGCATGGCCGGGTTGCAGCCTCGGAATGGCTCAGGTGGCGATATAGCGGTCGCGGCGGTGGTTCATACCGATCACCAGATTGAGGACCAGCGCCCCAAGCGCCGACCACGCCACGGTCGTCGCATCTCGCAGCGTCAGCGCCAGTGCAAAAATCACCACATCAAACAGAAGTTGTGTCCAGCCCGCACGAAAGCCGGTCTTGTCTTGCAGCCACAGCGCAACGATACCCACACCGCCCAGACTTGCCCCATGCCGAAACAGCGCCAACAGGGCAGAGCCGGAGATGAACCCCACAAGAACCGCGCCTAGCGCCGGGTGCAGGCTGGCAAAGCTGACATGCTCCGGCAATATCTGCGTCAGAACGGAAAGTGCGGCGACGGCGAGGAAGGTCTTGATGACGAAGGCACTCCCGAACCGCCGATAGCCGATCCAGTAGAAGGGCAGGTTGACCGCAAAGAATACCGGCCCGAAAGCCCAACCCGTCGCATAGGAAATCAGCACGGCCAGCCCCGCCGTCTGTCCGGTCACAAGCCCCAGATGGGTGAGCATGGTGATGGCGAAAGCCGCCATGGTGGCACCATAGGCCAGGCCCTGCGCGTCGTCGATCAGGCTGTGATTTGTGGGCGGGGCGGGGTTGCGAGGGGTCATGGCGTCATGTTTCATGTCGGATGCCCGCCCGCAAGGGCTGTTGCGCATTTGCAACCGAAGATTCGGTCCGGGTTGCGGCGCACAATTTGACGTTGATATTTGCTTAGCGGTGGCGATAGCTCTGCGTTGTCCGGCTATTCAGAGAAAAGGGGGGCTCAGATGACTTATTCAGCACGCGCCCCTCAGGCCGCCGCGGTATCGGGCGCAACTGCCGCCAATCGCCGCCGCGCCTGATTGCGACCGGGGCTTACGCCTCACTCTCTGATCCCGACCCGGACCTTTCTGCCAGACCCGTATCGGGCCCCGCGCCCTTCATGCCGCAAGGCAGGGGTTCCGGTTCTTTTCACCCCTGACAGAAGGCCGGTCGCCCTGACCGGATCAGACATGACCCAAGACCATAGCCTTGCCTTGTCCAAGCTTGACCTGACGCCAAATCTGGACCTGACCATTGCCCATTTCGGCGCGCGCCGCGTTCTTTGGGCGGCGGTTCTGGCCCTGTTGCGCCCCCAAAGCTCTGCCCTTGCGGGCCTGAGCGAGCTTGATGACCATCTGCGCCGGGATATGGGGTTGCCACCGCGCACGACCTCGCCCCCGGTCGTGCCGCCCCCTAGCCTGCGCGGCTTTTGGTAACATGGAAAAGGGCCGCCCGAAGGCGGCCCCGATCTGTGGTGCCAGAGGCGATTTTTCGACGAAAAATCGCTGTCCGCCTTAGCC
>CALKAA010000152.1 GCA_937983495.1 uncultured Gemmobacter sp.
AGGGCACCGTGGGTGCCGGGGCGCGCAGCCTGGGGGCCGCCGCCGTGCCGCTGGCACAGCGCTTCCTGCTGGAACAGGGCACGGTTCTGACCGCCGGTTGAGAGGCGGCTGTTTCAGGGCGACTTGACAGGGTGACTTGACAGGGGCGCGGGTCTTGACCCACCAAGGGAAAGCCCCATATCGGGGCGGACGACCCGACAGTCAGACATCCCGCCGCCGCTTCGGTCCCTGACCGGAACTGCGCCATAACAAACGGAAAAAATCCGGCATGTCCCCTGCCCTGATCGCCGTGCTTCCCTTCCTGGGTGCGCTCCTCCCCGGTCTCATGATCCGCGCGGGCCGCAATGCCTGTGCCACCGTCACCGGCTCTGTCACCCTGCTGGCCCTCATTGGCCTTTTGCTGCATGCCCCCGCCGTGCTGCGCGGCGAGGTCATCACTGCCCGCATCGAGTGGCTGCCGCAACTGGGGCTGAACGCGACCTTCTTTCTGGACGGGCTGGGGCTTTTGTTCGCCACGCTCATTCTGGGCATCGGCTTGCTGATCATCCTGTATGCGCGCTTCTACCTGTCGGACCGCGACCCGATGGGGCAGTTCTACACCTATCTCATGCTGTTCCAGGGCGCGATGACCGGCATCGTTCTGTCGGATAACATTCTGCTTCTGCTGGTGTTCTGGGAGCTGACCTCGCTGTCGTCCTTCCTCCTCATCGGCTATTGGAAGCACCTGCCCGAGGGGCGGCAAGGCGCGCGTATGGCCTTGGCCGTCACCGGCGGCGGCGGTTTGGCGATGATCGCGGGCATGCTGATTCTGGGCCATATCGCCGGCTCCTATGATCTGACCGTGATCCTGCAATCGGGCGAGGCGATTCGCGCCTCCGACTGGTATTTGCCTGCGCTGCTGCTGATCCTGCTGGGTGCCTTTACCAAATCCGCGCAATTCCCCTTCCAGTTCTGGCTGCCGCATGCCATGGCCGCGCCGACCCCGGTTTCGGCCTATCTGCATTCGGCGACCATGGTGAAGGCCGGCATCTTCCTGATGGCGCGGCTCTGGCCGGTGCTGGCGGGCACGCCGGAATGGTTCTGGATCGTGACCTCGGCGGGCCTCATCACCATGGTCTTGGGCGCGGTGATTGGCCTCTTCAAGGACGACCTCAAGGCGCTCCTGGCCTTTTCCACCGTCAGCCATCTGGGCCTGATCACCATGCTTCTGGGCTTTGGCACCAAAGCCGCCGCCACCGTCGCCGTGTTCCACATCGTGAACCACGCCAGCTTCAAGGCCGCGCTGTTCATGGCCGCAGGCATCGTCGATCACGAGGCGCATACCCGCAATATCAAGCGCCTGGGCGGTTTGCGGCACCTGATGCCGATCACCTTTGCGATCACCACCATCGCGGGGCTGTCGATGGCGGGCCTGCCGCCCTTCAACGGCTTCCTGTCCAAGGAAATGATGCTGGAGGAGGCCGCCCATACCGCGCCCTGGGTCATCCCGGCGCTGGTCCTGCTGGGGGCCACCTTCTCGGTCGCTTATAGCTTCCGCTTGATTTCGCACACATTCCTTGGCCCCAAACGCAACGATTACCCGCATCTGCCGCATGATCCGGGCTTTGGCCTCTGGGGCGCGCCCGCATTCCTCGCGGCGCTCGTGGTGCTGATCGGCCTGATGCCCATGACCTTCGCAGGCTGGATCGTCGAGGCCGCCGCCAGCGCCGTGACCGCCAGCCCGGTGACCGCCAAGATCTATCACTGGCACGGCCTGCACAGCCCCGCGCTCTGGATGTCGCTTGCCGCTGTGGGCGGTGGCCTTGTGCTGCTGGCGCTGCATGGCGGGCTGGATCGCCTCTGGCAGGCCACGCCGCGCCCCGAGGGCAAGCGGATTTTTGACGCCCTGATGGGGCTGCTCACCCGCCTGGCCGGGGGTGTCACTAAGCGCCTGCATGGCGGCGCGCTCGGGCAATATCTGGCGCTGGCCACCATCACCATTCTGGGCGTCAGCCTCTATGCCTTCTTCAGCGGCACTCACGCCCCCGGCACCCGCGCCCTGCAACCCATCGAGCCGGTGATGGCCGCGGGCTGGCTGGCGCTGATGGCCGCGAGCCTTGGCATCGCCGTTCTGCACCGCCAGCGCCTGCTGACGTTGGTGCTGATCGGTGTCGTGGGCCTGATGGTCTCGGTCGGTTTCGCCTATCTCTCCGCCCCCGACCTTGCGCTGACGCAAATCTCGGTCGAGGTCGCCACCGTCATCCTCATGCTGCTGGCGCTGAACTTCCTGCCCAAGACCACGCCTGCCGTCAGCTCCACCGCGCGCAAAACCCGCGACTGGGCGATTGCCGGGGCTGCCGGGGTGGGCGTTGCCGCGCTGATCTACGCACTGATGACCCGCGATTTCGCCTTCCCCACCATTGCCGATTACCACCTCGCCAATTCCAAAACGCTGGGCGGCGGCACCAATGTGGTGAACGTCATCCTCGTGGACTTCCGCGGCTATGATACCTTCGGCGAGATCACCGTGCTGGGCATTGCCGCCATCCTGATCTTTGCCCTGACAGAAACCCTGCTGCGCCCCGGCCCGGCCAATGACCGGCTGCGCAACTGGAAAAGCGACATGCCCGATGCGGGCGACCGTCACCCGCTGATGATGGTGGTGGCCACCCGCATGATGCTGCCCATCGCGCTCATGGTCGGCATCTACATCTTCCTGCGCGGCCATAACGTGCCGGGCGGCGGCTTCATTGCGGGCCTCGTCGTCGCCATCGCGCTGGTGATGCAATATATGGCCTCCGGCTTTGGCTGGACCGCCGCGCGCCAGCGGATCGACTATCACGGGCTGATCGGCGCGGGCGTGTTGATCGCGGCCGCCACCGGCATCGGCTCGTGGTTTGCAAGCCGCCCCTTCATGACCTCGAATTACGGCTATTTCGAAATCTGGCCGCTGGAGAAGTTCGAGCTCGCCACCGCCGCCCTGTTCGATCTGGGCGTGTTCCTCACCGTTCTGGGTGCCGTCATGCTGGCGCTCTCCTCGCTCACCCGGATCGCGGTGCGCGCAGGCCAGACCACCAATACCGAAGCCTTTGACATGCAAGACAAATTCCAACAGGGGGACAAGTGATGGAACTGCTTGTCGCCTCCAGCATCGGCATGATGACCGCCGTCGGCATCTTTCTGATGCTGCGCCTGCGCACCTTCCCGGTGATCGTGGGCCTCACCATGATCTCTTACGCCTGCAACGTCTTCATCTTCGCCTCGGGGCGCGTGGTGGCGGGCCTGCCGCCCATCCTGTCGAAAGACGCCACCGCCTATAGCGATCCCTTGCCGCAAGCCCTCGTGCTGACCGCGATCGTCATTTCCTTCGGCATGACCGCCGTGCTGGTGATGATCGCGCTTGGTGCCTTCTTCGAGGCGGGCGATGACCGCATCGACCTCGATGAGGAGGGCGCAGAATGATGTCGCACTGGATCATCGCGCCGGTCGTGCTGCCGGCCATCATCGGGGCCTTCACGCTTCTGGTGCTGCGCAACACGCTCGTCACCGCCCGCACCGTCTCCACCGCCGCCACCGCCATCCTGTTGGCCATCGCGCTTTACCTGATGTGGGGGGCCAGCCATGAGGGGCCAGAGGCCTATTTCCTTGGCAATTGGCCCGCGCCTTTCGGCATCGTGCTGGTGCTGGACCGACTTTCCGCGCTCATGGTCGCCCTTGCCGCCTTCCTCGCGCTGGTGGTGCAGCTTTACGCCATCGGCACGGGGTGGGACGCGAAGGGCCGCCATTTCCACGCGCTCTGGCAGTTTCAGCTGATGGGCATCTGCGGGGCCTTCCTCACCGGAGACGCCTTCAACCTGTTCGTGTTCTTCGAGGTACTGCTGATCGCAAGCTATGGCCTCATGATCCATGGCGGCGGGCGCGACCGGCTGAAGGCCGGGGTGCAATATGTCGCCTATAACCTTGTCGGCTCCACCCTGTTCCTTCTGGGCCTCGCCACCATCTATTCGGTCACCGGCACGCTGAACATGGCCGATCTGGCCGCCAAACTGCCCTCCCTGCCGGAAGGCGACGCCGCGCTGATCCGCGTGGCGGGGGTGATGCTCTTGATGGTCTTTGCCATCAAGGGCGCGCTGGTGCCGCTGCACACCTGGCTGCCCGCCACCTATGCGCAGGCGCCGGGGCCGGTTTCGGCGCTGTTTGCGGTGATGACCAAAGTTGGTGCCTATGCCGTCATTCGCCTGTATACGCTGGCCTTTCCGGCGGATCTGCCCGCCACCGGCCCGCTCTTTGCCGATCTGATCCTCGCAGCCGCGCTGATCACCCTTGCCGTCGGCGGCTTGGGCGTGCTGGGCGCGCGCAGCCTCGGGCGGCTGGTGGCTTTCGCCGCCGTCACCTCCATGGGCACGCTGTTCGTGGCCGTGGCGCAATTCACGCCCGAGGCGACCGCAGCCGCACTTTACTACGCGCTGCATTCCACCCTCGCCGCAGGGGCGCTGTTCCTCTTGGCCGATCTGGTGCTGGCCCGGCGCGGGCAAGATCGACTGACCGCCGCCCCCCGCATCGCGCAACAGGGCCTCATCGCGGGCCTGTTCATGGCCGCCGCCATCGCCGCCGCCGGGATGCCACCGCTCTCCGGGTTCCTCGGCAAGCTGTTGATCCTCGACGCCACGCGCGGCCCCTGGCTCGCCGTGATCTGGAGCGGGGTGCTGGCCTCCTCCTTCCTCGTCATCCTCGGCTTTGCCAAGGCGGGTGCCGTGCTGTTCTGGAAATCCCACGCCGACACCACGCCCCCCGCCCCCCATGCACCGCAACCCTTGGCCTTCGTCGCCGTGGGCGCGCTGATGGCGGGCCTCGTCGGCCTGACCCTCGCCGCAGGCCCCGTCACCGCATGGCTCGCCACCACGGCGGCCGAACTGCATGACCCCGCCGCCTATATCGCCGCCAACAAACTGGGGGGCCAATGATGCTCAGAAAACTGCTGCCGCATCCCGGCCTGAGCCTGCTGCTCGTCCTCACCTGGCTCATGCTGGTGAACGAATTCAAATGGGGCAGCCTCGTGCTGGCTTCCATCCTTGCCATCATCCTGCCGTTGCTCACCGCCCCCTATTGGCCCAATCGCCCACATATCAAAAACTGGCCAGCCGTGGCCGAATATGTGGCGATCGTGCTGTGGGACATTGTAAAATCGAACATCACCGTCGCCCTGATCGTGCTGTTCCGCCCGGCGGCGAAGCTCAACCCGCTCTGGGTGCGGGTGCCGCTCGATGTCACCTCGCCCGAGGCGATCACCGTGCTGGCGGGCACCATCACCATGACCCCCGGCACCGTTACCGCCGACCTCTCCGCCGATGGCCGCAGCCTGCTGATCCATTGCCTTGACGCCACCGATGCCGATGCGGTGCGCGACGACATCAAGACCCGTTACGAGGCCCGGCTGAAAAGGATCTTCGCATGATCTTCTCCTTCGCCCTCACCTTCGCCTTTGCCTGTTTCGGGATCGGCCTCTTGATCTGCCTCTGGCGCGTGATCTTCGCCCCCACCCTGCCTGACCGCATTCTGGCGCTGGACACAATGGTGGTGAATGTCATCGCCCTGATCGTGCTTTACGGCATGGCCCGCAACACCGGCCTGTACTTCGAGGCCGCGATGCTCTTCGCCATGACCGGCTTCGTCTCCTCGGTCGCCTATGCCAAATTCATCCTGCGCGGAGACATCATCGAATGAGCCTCATCGCGGAACTCCTCATCGCGGGCCTTTTGGTCATCGGCGGCCTCTTTGGCCTCGTCGGCAGCTATGGTCTGGTGAAACTGCCCGATCTGATGACCCGCCTGCACGCGCCCACCAAGGCTTCCACCCTGGGCGTGGGCGGTGTGCTGCTCGCCGCCATGGCCCATGCCCTCACCCAAGGCGGCCTCAGCTGGCATGAATTGCTGATCACGCTGTTCCTGTTCCTCACCGCGCCGATCACCTGCAATTTCATCGCCAAAAGCTGGCTCGCGCGCCATGCCAACCCCGCCGATCTGCCCCCAACCGGCAGCGACCGCCAATGGGCCACCCTCGATCTGTCCGAGGAGCCCGCCGCGCCGAACCTTACACCGCCCGCCAAACCGGGCCGCCCTTCCTGACCGTGACACCCTCCGCGCTTCGTGCCATACCAAAGCCGAAACGCGC
>CALKAA010000153.1 GCA_937983495.1 uncultured Gemmobacter sp.
TTCTCGATCAGCGCCACCGCGCCGAAAAAGGCCGATCCCGCCAGCGCCGCCACCGCGATCTCGGCCCAGATCATCGGCAGACCCAACCGCCCGATCTCGGCGGTGATGCGAAAGCCCATGCCGACGATCGGGCTGCCAAAGAACTCGGCCACGATCGCCCCGATCAGCGCCAGCGTGGTGGCGATCTTCAAGCCGTTGAACAGAAAGGGCATGGCGGCGGGCAAGCGCAGCTTCAGCAGGCTTTGCCAATAGCTTGCGCCATAGGTCGCCATCAGGTCGCGCTGCATCGGCTCGGTGGCCTTGAGGCCCGCGACCATGTTCACCAACACCGGGAAGAACACCATGATCACCACCACCGCCGCCTTGGACTGCCAGTCAAAGCCAAACCACATCACCATGATGGGCGCGACGCCGACAATCGGCAAGGCGGCAACGAAATTGCCCACCGGCAAAAGCCCACGTTGCAGGAAGGGCGAGCGGTCGATCAGCACCGCGACCAGAACCGCCGCACCACAGCCCAAGGCATAGCCGGTCAGCGCGCCCTTCACGAAGGTCTGCACGAAATCGGCCCAAAGCGTCGGCAGGCTGCTGGTGATCTGCGCCCATATGGCCGAGGGCGCAGGCAGGATCACCGGGCTGATGTCGTAAAGCCGCACCGCCAGCTCCCACAGCGTCAGCAGGGTCAGGCCAAAGATCAGCGGCACCAGACGCCGCGCCCAAGGTCTTTCCGTCTCCGCCAGCCCGGCATTCAGCGTCCAGGCTCCGATCCAGACCGACAGCAAGATCACCAGCCCGCTCATCTCGCCAATCCCATCCGCTTGAGTGTCAGCCGCTCGATCCAGCCGATCAGCGCCACCAGCCCCGCCGCCAGCAAGCCGGCCGCAAAGAGCGCGGCCCAGATCTGCACCGTCTGCCCGTAATAGCTGCCCGACAGCAGCCGCGAGCCAAGCCCCGCCACGGCGCCGGTGGGCAGCTCCCCCACGATGGTGCCCACCAGCGAGGCCGCAATGCCCACTTTCAGGCTGGCAAACAGATAAGGCATCGACGATGGCAGCCGCAGCTTGGCAAATGTGGTCATCCCGCCCGCATTCCAGGTGCGCATCAGATCAAGCTGCATCGCATCGGGGCTTCGCAATCCCTTCACCATGCCCACCACCACCGGGAAGAACGACAGATAAGCCGAAATGATCGCCTTCGGCACGATCCCCGTCACGCCCATCGAATTCAGCACCACGATGATCATCGGCGCAATCGCCAGAATCGGAATGGTCTGGCTGGCAATGGCCCAAGGCATCACGCTCAGGTCCATCGCGCGGTTGAACACGATGCCGATGGCCAAAAGCATACCTGCCGCCGAGCCGATGATGAAACCAAGGCCCGTCGCTGAAAGTGTCACCCAAGCGTGATAGACCAATGAGCGTTTGGAGCTGACCTTTTGCCCGAACACCCCGTCATACAGCCCCTTCGCCACCTGATGCGGCGCAGGCAGCACCGGGCGCTCCTGGCTCAGCGTCTGCGGCACCAGTTCGGCAAAGCTGACCGTGCGCCCGTCCCGCGCCGCCTGATCCTGCACCCAAGCCGCATTCATCCAGACCGCCGCCAGATACCAGATCGCCACAATCGCCGCCAAAACCACAAGGATCGGCCCGAGATTACGCATGCCGCCCCCTGATTTCACCTGTTTCCAAATATCCTCGGGGGGTGAGGCCGCAAGGCCGAGGGGGGCAGACAGCCCCCCTTCTCCGGGTCAAGGCGCGCTTACACCTCATCGCCATGCCCCGCCCGCAAGCCCTCGCGCACCCGATGCGCGATCTCGATAAACTCCCGGCTGTCGCGCATGTCCAAAGGCCGTTCGCGCGGCAGCGGGCTTTCGATCACATCGGTGATCCGCCCCGGACGCGGCGACATCACCACGATCTTGGTGGACAGATAGACCGCCTCGGGGATGGAGTGTGTCACAAACCCGATCGTCTTGCCGGTGCGCGCCCAGAGTTTCAGCAGTTCTTCGTTCAGCCGGTCGCGCACGATCTCGTCCAGCGCCCCAAAGGGCTCATCCATCAGCAGAATATCGGCATCGAAGGCCAGCGCGCGGGCGATGGAGGCACGCTGCTGCATCCCCCCCGAAAGCTGCCAAGGGTATTTCTTGCCAAAGCCCGCAAGATCCACCAGCGCCAGCACCCGCTCCACCCGCTCGGCCTGCTCGGCCCTGGAAAAGCCCATGATCTCCAGCGGCAGTTTGATATTCCCGGCGATGGTCCGCCACGGATAGAGGCCTGCCGCCTGAAACACATAGCCATAGGCGCGCCGCATCCGCGCCTCATCGGGTGTCATGCCATTCACCGTCAGGCTGCCGCCCGTCGCATGTTCCAGCGCCGCGATACAGCGCAGGAAGGTGGTCTTGCCGCAGCCCGATGGTCCGATGAAACTGACGAAATCGCCCTTGTTGATCGTCAGGTTCACGTCTTTCAGCGCCTGAACCGGCCCATCCGCCGTCTGAAACACCAGATTGAGGCCCTTGGCCTCGATCACTGGTGCCTCGAGCCCAAGCGCCTCAGTCGCTGGCACTGACGGGCTGATCATCTCTTTCACGCGTGCCATCCTTCACAATTTCGTTGCCATGGCAGGAGCATCTTGTGACGCCACTCGCCCCTGCCCATTTTCCAGAAAACAGGAGGACCGCCATGCAGACGACCCTCGCTTATGCCCCTACGCCGGAAGAACTGGCCGAGGCGTATTTCTTTGATACCCCGGTGCTGTTCCAGCCCTCCCGCGCCCCGGACCCCGATGATGAGGAAGCGGAACAGGGCGAACCTTGACACTCATACCCCCGTCGCGGGCACGCCGGAGCGTTGAACCGGGCGCGGTGCCGTCAGGTCTTTCCACTGGCTCAGCGCACGGTTCACAGCCGGGCGTGGCTCACGGCCCACGAAACGGCCATGTCCCTCCTGGGTCCGCACCTCGCCGTCATGAACCGCCACCTGCCCGCGCGTCAAGGTGAAGCGCGGCAGGCCCCGCACCTTTTGCCCTTCGAACACGTTGTAATCAATGGCAGATTGCTGTGTGCCTGCCGTGATCGTCTTTTCTTTCGCAGGGTCCCAGACCACCAGATCGGCATCCGCCCCCACCAGAACCGCGCCCTTGCGGGGATAAAGGTTCAGGATCTTGGCGATATTGGTGCTGGTCACCGCCACGAACTCATTGGGCGTCAAACGGCCCGTGGCCACGCCATGCGTCCACAGCATCGGCAAGCGATCTTCCAGCCCGCCGGTGCCATTGGGGATCTTGGAGAAATCGCCGAGGCCAAAGCGCTTCTGTTCGGTGGTAAAGGCGCAATGATCGGTCGCCACGCAAGACAGGCTGCCCGATTGCAGGCCCGCCCAAAGGCTCGCCTGATGATCCTTGCTGCGGAAGGGCGGCGACATGACGCGCCGCGCGGCATGATCCCAATCGGGGTGGAAATATTCGCTTTCATCCAGCGTCAGATGCTGGATCAGCGGCTCGCCCCAAACCCGCTTGCCCGCCTGACGCGCGCGCCGGATCGCCTCATGCGCCTCCTCACAGCTGGTATGCACCACATAAAGCGGCACCCCCGCCATATCGGCAATCATGATGGCGCGGTTGGTCGCCTCGCCCTCCACCTGCGGCGGGCGGGAATAGCCATGCGCCTCGGGGCCGCGATTGCCCTCGGCCAACAGCTTCGCGGTCAGTTCCGCGACGATATCGCCGTTTTCGGCATGAACCATGGCCAGCCCGCCCAGATCGCCGACCCGGCGAAAACTGGCGAACAGCTCGTCATCATTGACCATCAGGGCGCCTTTATAGGCCATGAAATGCTTGAAGGAGGTGATCCCCGCCTTCACGCTCTCCTCCATGCCCTCCCAGACCTTCTCGCCCCACCAAGTGACCGCCATGTGATAGGAGTAATCGCAATTGGCGCGGGTGGATTTGTTGTGCCAGGCCTTCGCCGCATCCATCAGCCCCTGGCCCTGCCCCGGCAGGATGAAATCCACCACCATCGTGGTGCCCCCCGCCAGCGCCGCCCGCGTACCGCTTTCAAAATCATCCGCCGAATAGGTGCCCATGAAAGGCATCTCCAGGTGGGTGTGCGGATCAATCCCGCCGGGCATGATGTAACAGCCGGTCGCGTCCAAAACCTTGTCGCCCGCAAGGCCCTTGCCGATCTCGGTGATCACGCCGCCCTCGATCTTCACATCGGCTTTGTAGGTGAGGTCCGCTGTGACAATGGTGCCGTTCTTGATGATGGTGGTCATGATCTCAGCCATTCTTGATACTCGATTTCGCTGCCTTGAAACAAATCGTCTCTAACTGTTCTGAAACGTGCATGAGCGGTGCGAAAAACCTCATCTTCACCATTTCTATCTATGGATAGCCCGTTGCTCACTTGAACAAGTTCATCAGTTTCTGTCGCTATTTCCGCCACTTCAAGGCAGGCATGCAGCAGCACATCCGCCCCTGCCGCCGCCCATTCGGGGCTGATTTCCTCGGCCTCGTTATGGCTCAGTCCCCCCACACAGGGGCACATTACCATCACAGTGGGAGCCACGCGGTTGATCCAGCAGGCGTCATGCCCGGCCCCCGAGATGATATCCATATGGGAATACCCAAGCTTTTCCGCTGCTTGCCGCACGACCTTCACCAGATCGGGGTCAAAGGTCACCGGGTCGAAATGCCCCACGGCCTCGATGCTGCATCCAAGGCCCAGCTCCGCCGCCACAGCATGTGCGGCGCGCTCCACCTCGGCGCGCATCGCGTCGAGCTTGGCCTGATCGGGGCTGCGGATATCCACCGTGAACACCACCTTGCCGGGGATCACATTGCGCGAGTTCGGAAAGACCGTCACCTGCCCCACCGCCCCAACTGCGCCGGGCTGATGGCTCATGGCGATCTGATGCACCCGCTCGGTGATCCGCGCCATGCCA
>CALKAA010000154.1 GCA_937983495.1 uncultured Gemmobacter sp.
GACTGGAGTTCAGACGTGTGCTCTTCCGATCTCGCGCCACATCGCCGCCCAGCGTCACGCTATAGCCCGGCTCGGCGGTGCCGGCGATGCCCAGCACGCGGTGGCCGGTCACCGTATCGCGGGTGAACAATCCCTCATGGCCAAAGCGGCCCAGAATCACATCACCGCCAAGGCGCAGGTAATCCTCGGCCCCGATCTGTGCCTCGGCAAAGGGGCGGAAGGTCACACGCTCTCCGGCCATGAAGCTGCGACCAAGTTCGAGGTTCAGCGTTGGATGCACGCCGTTCGGGATCTGGGTGCCCAGCACATTCGGCTCGTCAAGGCCAATCAGCTTGTGCACCTCGCGCTGAAAGGCTCCGACCTGGGTTTGCGGGCCAGTGATCACCAGCTCGCCCCCCAGCCGGGCCTCGATGCCGCGCATGTCCCAATGAGTCGCAAGACCCGGGGCGATGACGCCGACATAGCGGCGATCCGGGTCGGGATTGGTCAGACTGTCGGGCGCGATGATCTCGCTGCGCAACCGCTGTTCGAGAATCGCCCCGAACTCGGCCGGGGCGCGACCGCCCCAGCGGTCGCCGCGAAACCGGCTGACCGAATAGGCCCCGGTGCGCCAGCGGTCATGGGTATCGCCAAGCGCATCATTGGTAAACAGGCGCGCAAAGCCCAAGGTCACCCGCTCTTGCGCGACGGCATTTCCTGCGCTGGCCACCAGTGCCAGCCCTACCATACATGCCGCCCGCAGCATCTGTTTCATGATCTGTCCGGCCATTGTTTCCGCCCGCTTGTTCACCAGCCTAGAAAATCCAGCAATGTGGCACAAGCATGGCCCCAAGCGGGCCACTGACAGGCGGGGCCAGATGGGCCGCACCGCCACAGGCCCACTCACAAAATTCCCAAGCAAAAGAATCGGTCTTTACAAATCCAAGTCTTTTTGTCAGCTTTGATGCATCCAAGCCAACCCCCTCGGGCCAGCCCGGATTGTCCAAGGCAATTGCCGCACCCCGAGGTCCAGATGAAAGCGCAACTCCCGGGCCCTTTAGCCCGCCCCATGCCCGAACCGAGCCTGACGGAACTGCTCCGCCAGGCCCTGTCCGGGCTGCTCCCCGCGTCGCCGGATGTCTCGGCCCTGATCGACCGGATGGAGACGCCCCGATGAACATGCAAGTAGACACCCGCAGCCTGATGACCGTCACCGATACGACCCCCTGCCATGATGCGCTGGCCCTGACCGAGGGCGGCAACCTTGCCCGCATCGTCTTGCAGGATCAGGTCTATTCGCTGCGCATCACCCGTGCGGGCAAATTGATCCTCACCAAGTAACGGACCCCGTCGATGAAACGCCTTTTGCTGACTGCCCTTCTGTCCACCGCCGCCCTGCCGGCCTTTGCCGTCACCGAGGCCGAGGTGGTGAAGACCTATGCCGATATCGCCGAGGCCGGCTATGCCGACAGTCTCGCCACGGCACGGGCGCTGCAAACGGCGGTTCAGGCGCTGGTCACAGCACCGTCGGCTGACACGCTGGAGGCCGCCAAGACCGCCTGGCGGGCCGCTCGCGTGCCCTATCAGCAGACCGAGGTGTTCCGCTTTGGCAACCCGATTGTCGATAAGTGGGAAGGCCGGGTGAATGCCTGGCCGCTGGATGAGGGCCTGATCGACTATGTGGATGCCAGCTATGGCCAGTCGGAAGAAAACCCGCTTTCGACGCTGAATGTGATTGCCTCGACCAAGATCACCATCGGCGGCACCGAGATTGACGCCAGCACGATCACGCCCGCGCTGATCAAGGAAACGCTGCACGAAGCTGATGGCATCGAGGCCAATGTCGCTTCGGGTTATCACGCCATCGAATTCCTGCTGTGGGGGCAGGATCTGAACGGCACGGGCGCAGGTGCGGGTGCCCGTCCGTTCACCGATTTCCTCGCGGGCGAGGGCTGCACCGGCGGCCATTGCGACCGCCGCGCCGCCTATCTGACTGCCGCGACCGACCTGCTGGTGGCGGATCTGGAGGAAATGGCCGCGAACTGGGCCGAGGGCGGTGCCGCGCGCGCCGCGGTCAGCGCAGATCCGGCCAAGGGCGTGCAAGCCATGCTGACCGGCATGGGCAGCCTGTCTTACGGCGAGCAGGCGGGCGAGCGCATGAAGCTGGGCCTGATGCTGAACGACCCCGAGGAAGAGCATGACTGCTTCTCCGACAACACCCATGACAGCCATTTCTATGACGGTCTGGGCATCCGCAACGTCTATCTGGGCAGCTATACCCGCCCCGATGGCAGCGTGGTGTCTGGCCCGTCGCTGTCGGAACTGGTCGCCGCCAAGGATGGCGCGGTGGACACCCAGTTGAAGGCCGAGCTGGATGCCTCGGTCGCCGCGCTTCAGGCGATCAAGACGGCGGCAGAGGGCGGCTTTGCCTATGATCAGATGCTGGCCGCCGGCAACAAGGAAGGCGAGGCCCTGATCATGGGGGCCGTGAATGCGCTGGTCACCCAGACCGCTTCGATCGAGCGCGCGATGAGCACGCTGGGCCTGACCAATGCCGGATTTGAAGGCTCCGACAGCCTCGACAATCCCGACGCCGTTTTCCAGTGACCTGATGGCCGGGCCTGCGGGTCCGGCCTTTTCCTGCCCAAAGGCTTCGCCATGATCGTCTGCCACTGCCAAAGCATCACCGACCATGACATCCGCGCCGCCGTCACCTGGATGCGCGCGGCGGACCCGGATACCATTGTCACGCCCGGCAAGATCTATCACGCGCTTGGCAAACGCGCCGATTGCGGCGGCTGCATGCCGCTGCTGCTGGATGTGATGCGCAAGACCGACAGCTTTGGCGTGCCCGCCGATCCGGCACAAGTGCCACGCCTGCGCCCCTTGCGGCTGCGCGCCTGAGGGGGCCAATCGGGCGGATCAGGAAACGCACCGCGTTTCCCCGCCCGTGTGGGTAGGGTGCCGCAAGGCCAGTGCAAACAGCGACCGAGAGGCCATCGCCCGCCCGGTGGGTGCGATAGCACCGTTCGGCAGGCTTACGCGGCCCCATCAGGGGCCACG
>CALKAA010000155.1 GCA_937983495.1 uncultured Gemmobacter sp.
TCACGGGTAATGACATTTTTCAGGCCGCTCATTTTACCGATCCCCTTACCCAACCGCTCCCGCAATGCGCTTGCTTTCCCAACAATCCTCCCCTATCCCACAGCCCGTTGCCCCTGCTGGTTGTATTGATGTCGCGCCTTGCCACCCTGCTTTTCCTCCTGCCGCTGCTGGCCTGTGGGATTCTGGCCCACCCGGCCCTCTGGCCGCTGGGGCTGGCCTTGCTGGCCGCGCTCGTCCTCTGGCGCGGCTGGCCCGGAAAATACCCAAGCCTCCTGCTGGCCTTGCTGGCGTGGAGCCTGCCGATCTGGATGCTTGGGCAGATGCTGAGCCAGGTTCTGCCGGCCTGGCTGGCCTATCTGCTGACAGGCACCGCCTCCGCCTTGCCGATCTGGCTTGCGGCCCGTCTGTGCCTTGGCTGGGGGCAGGCCCGCGCCGCCCGTCTGACGGCCAATGGCCACGGCATCCGCGAGTCGGAGTGGGTCTTTACCGGTGCGCGCTTCGCCCTCACGCACCCATGGGCGCGCAGCCTCGGCTGGCTCTGGCTGATCGTTGCCTTCGTGGCGGCCCAAGCCGTTCTCATCACCAGCCTCATCCTGCCAAATCTCGCACAGCTCTTGTCTCTGCCACTGGGCTGGCTGCTGCTCCTCCTCTTGCTCACCCTTGCACTGCTGCCATGGCTCACCCTCATGGCCCTGATCTTCCGCCACCCCATCGCCTCACCGCTGGTCTGGCTGCACCTCATCCTGTCGCTGCCGGTCTCCGCGCCGCTGATGCTGCTTTGGGCCGACAGCCCGCGCGCCAACCTGATCTTCCGCCACCGCTTCCAGCGCCTCCGGCCCTGAGCCAAAGCCACCTGCGCGGTCATCGCCCCCATTCATCTGTTCAAAAATATCCCGGGGGTGCGGGGGCTGGCCCCCGCCTTGAACCTTGTGCGGGGGCTGGCCCCCGCCTTTTGCCCCATGCGGGTGCCACCCCCCGCTTCCGCCCTCAACCCGCATCGCAGGTCTGACATGTTCCAGAAAATCCTCATCGCCAACCGGGGCGAGATCGCCTGCCGCATCATCGCCACCGCCCGCCGTCTGGGCGTGGCCACCGTTGCGGTCCATTCCACCGCCGATGCGCAATCGCGCCATGTCGCCCTGGCCGATGAGGCCGTGGCGATCGGCGGTCCCGCCCCGCGTGACAGCTACCTGCGCGGCGAGGCGATCATCGCCGCCGCCCTGCAAACGGGTGCCCAAGCCATCCATCCCGGCTATGGCTTCCTGTCTGAAAATCCCGATTTCGTCGATGCGGTCGAGGCCGCCGGCCTCACCTTCATCGGCCCCTCCGCCCGCGCCATCCGCGCCATGGGCCTCAAGGATGCCGCCAAGGCGCTGATGTCGCAGGCGGGCGTGCCGGTGGTGCCGGGCTATCACGGGGCCAATCAAGACCCCGCCTTCCTCGCGGACCAAGCCGCCCGGATCGGCTACCCCGTCCTCATCAAGGCGGTGGCGGGCGGCGGCGGCAAGGGCATGCGCAAGGTCACCCGCGCCGAGGATTTCCTTGACGCCCTCGCCTCGGCGCAAGGCGAGGCCGCCACCGCCTTCGGCAACGAGGCCGTGCTGATCGAGAAATATGTTGAAAAGCCCCGCCATATCGAGGTGCAGGTCTTTGGCGATGGCACGGATGCCGTTCACCTCTATGAACGCGATTGCTCGCTCCAGCGCCGCCACCAGAAGGTGATCGAGGAAGCCCCGGCCCCCGGCATGCCCCCCGAAATGCGCGCCGCCATGGGCGAGGCCGCCGTGCGCGCCGCCCGTGCCATCGGCTACAAGGGGGCAGGGACCATCGAATTCATCGTGGATGCCTCCGAAGGTCTGCGCCCCGACCGTTTCTGGTTCATGGAGATGAACACCCGCCTCCAGGTCGAACATCCGGTCACCGAGGCCATCACCGGCCTTGATCTGGTGGAATGGCAGCTTCGCGTGGCATCGGGCGAGCCGCTCCCCCTGCGGCAAGACCAGATCCCCCTCAACGGCCACGCCTTCGAGGCCCGGCTCTATGCCGAGGATGTGCCCGCAGGCTTCCTGCCCGCCACCGGGCGGCTGGCGCATCTGGCCTTCCCGCCCGGCTGCCGCGCCGACACCGGCGTGCGCAGCGGTGATACGATCAGCCCGTGGTATGACCCGATGATTGCCAAGGTCATCGTCCATGGCCCGACCCGCGCCGCTGCGTTGCAGCAACTTTCCCGCGCGCTGGAGCAGACGCAGGTGGCGGGCACCGTCACCAACCTCGCCTTCCTGGGCGCACTGGCCCGCCATCCGGGCTTTGCCGCCGGAGACGTGGATACCGGCCTCATCGAACGCGATCTGGCCTCGCTCGTCACCCCCTCGGCCCCTTCGCAGGCCGCGAAAGTGGCGGCGCTGCTGGCCAGTGTATCGCCCGTTACAGTTTCGGCCCCTCAGCCGGGCGAAAGCGTATATCCCGTTACCGTTTCGCCGCTTTCAGGCGGGCAAACTGTCCAGCCCGTTACCCTTCCGGGCTTCACGCTCTGGGCCCCGCTGCACCGCGCCATCGCGGTCGAGGGGCAGGGCGAGGTCACCCCTGCCACGCTGATCTTCCGTGAGGGGAAGCCCCTGATCCAGCTCGATGGCACCGAATATGCCGCGCCGCGCCTTCCCGTGGTGCGCACCGGCGATGCCCTGCATGTCTTTGAAAACGGCCAATGTTTTACCTTTACCCCGGTCGATCCACTGGCGCGGGAGGCCGCCGCCGGGGCTGCAGGGAATGCCACGCTTTCCCCCATGCCGGGGCTGGTGAAGGCGGTGTTTGTCACGCCGGGGCAGCCGGTGCAGGCGGGGGATCGTCTGGCGATCCTCGAGGCGATGAAGATGGAACACACCCTGACCGCCGCCCGCGATGGCGTGATTGCCGAGATTCTGACAGCACCGGGCGCTCAGGTCGAGGCCGGGGCGGCGCTGATCCTCTTGGCCGAGGAGGTGCCCGCATGATCCGCCTGCACCACGTTCCGGGCGCGCGCAGCTTCCGCATCTTGTGGCTCTTGGAGGAATTGGGGCTGGATTATGAGGTGCAGACCTGGCGGCTGGATGATGGCTCCACCCGCAGCGCCGCATTCCGCGCGCTGGCACCCATGGGCCGCATCCCGGTGTTGGAATGGGACGGGTTAACCATTTCCGAGAGCGGCGCGATCCTGCAAACCCTGCTGGAACGCCACCCCGACTCAGGGCTTTCCCCCGCCGTCACCGCCCCCGAGCGCCCCCGTTTCCTCGAATGGCTCCACTTCGCCGAGACCCAGGCCCCCATTCTGGAACAGTTGAACATCCAGCACATCTTCCTCCATCCCGCCGAGGCCCGCTCGCCGGTGCTGATGAAACTGCTGACCAAGCGGCTGGAGGTCACGATGAAGGTGATGGAGGCCGCGCTGGCCGACCGGCAAACCCTTCTGGAATCAGGGTTTTCTGGTGCCGATGTGATGCTGGGCTTCAACATCCCGACCGTGTTCCGCTTCGTGCCCGAGGCCGACTATCCCCACCTGTCCACCTATGCCAAGGCCATGGCAGCCCGCCCGGCCTATGCCCGCGCCATGGCCCGCGCCGGGGCCGACACCCTTTACACCCGCGCGTTTTACGAGATCCCAAATGGCTGATTTTGTTGAAATCTTTGAGATGGGCCCGCGCGACGGCTTGCAAAACGAAAAGCGCCTGATTCCGGCCGCCGAGAAAATCGCGCTGGTCAACCTGTTGTCTTCCATAGGCTTTCGCCGGATCGAGGTGACCAGTTTCGTCTCACCCAAATGGGTGCCACAAATGGCCGACGCGGCTGAGGTGCTGGCCGGTATCACCCGCGCCCCCGGCCTGCGCTATGCCGCGCTGACCCCCAATCTCAAGGGCTATGAGGCTGCCCGCGCTGCCCGCGCCGATGAGGTGGCGATCTTCGCCTCCGCCTCCGAAGGCTTCAGCCAGGCCAACCTGAATTGCTCGATTTCTCAAAGCCTTGAGCGGTTTGCGCCAGTGGCCGAGGCCGCCCGCGCCGATGGGATTCCGCTGCGCGGCTATGTCTCGGTGGTGACCGATTGTCCCTTTGATGGCCCGACGCCGCCCGCGCAAGTGGCCCGCGTGGCCGCCGCCTTACGCGACATGGGCTGCTATGAGATCAGCCTGGGCGACA
>CALKAA010000156.1 GCA_937983495.1 uncultured Gemmobacter sp.
ACCCGCTCGGCCAGTTCCGCCAGCCGCGCGTAAGGCCGCCCCCCCGGCGCGTGATGCAGATAGTGAAACTCGCAGACCGAGGCATAGCCCGCCTCCAGCATCTCCATCTGCACGAAGGCGGCAATCGCCTCCACATCCTCCGGGGTCAGCTGGTCGAGGAAGCGATACATGAGTTGCCGCCAGGTCCAGAACGAGTCGTTCGGATGGCCGCGCCGTTCGGTCATCCCGGCCATGGCGCGCTGAAAGGCATGGCTGTGCAGATTGTGCCCGGCGGGGATCAGCGCGCCCACGCGCGAAAGCGTACATCCCGTTACCTTTGCGGCCTGTTCCGCCTCTGAAAACGTACAGCGCGTTACCCTTTCCACCCGGCCCGCCTGCACCTCCACGCGAACGCCATGGGCCCAGCCCTCCGGCAGCAGCGCGGTTTCAGCCCAGATGATGTGTCGCATGGCGGCCCCTTGACAGCGGTTATTATGTGCAGACATATTCACATCATATTCGCACAAATGCAAGGCCCGCAGATGATTCTGACCCATGCCACCCTCGCCACCATGGACGGCCCGCTCATCCGCGATGGTGCTGTGGTGCTGGATGGCGACCGGATCGCTTGGGCAGGGCCGATGGCCGATCTGCCGCATCGTGGCGAAGCCCTTGATCTGCAAGGAAGATTGGTCACGCCCGGCTTGATTGATTGCCACACCCACCTTGTTCATGGCGGCACCCGCGCCGCCGAGTTCGAAGCGCGGCTGAATGGGGCCAGCTATGAGGAGATCGCCCGCGCCGGTGGCGGCATCGCCTCCACCGTGGCCGCCACCCGTGCCGCATCCGAGGCCGAATTGCTGCGCTCTGCGCAAATGCGCCTTGACCAGATGCGCCGCGAGGGCGTGACGACGGTCGAGGTGAAATCCGGCTATGGGCTTGATATTGAAACAGAACTTCGCCTGCTGCGCGTGGCGCGGCGGCTGCAAGGTGCCGATGTTGTCACCAGTTTTCTGGGTGCCCATGCCATCCCGCCCGAATACAAGGGCCACGCCGACGCCTACCTTGACGAACAGGCCCTGCCCGCCCTGCGCGCCGCCCATGCGGCAGGTCTGGCCGATGCGGTGGATGGGTTTTGCGAAGGCATCGCCTTTTCACCGGCGCAGATCGAGCGGGTTTTCTTGGAATCTCAACGCCTTGGCCTGCCGGTGAAACTCCATGCCGAGCAGTTGTCGAACCTGCATGGCGCCGCCCTCGCCGCCCGTTTCGGTGCGCTCAGCGCCGATCATCTGGAATATCTCGATGAGGATGGGGCCCGCGCCATGGCCGCCGCTGGCACGGTTGCCGTCATCCTGCCCGGTGCCTTTTACACATTGCGCGAAACCCAACTGCCGCCCATCGACCTGCTGCGCCGCCATGGCGTCCGCATGGCTGTGGCCACTGATTACAACCCCGGCACCGCGCCGATGACCTCGCTGACGCTGGCGATGAACATGGCCTGCACCCTGTTCCGCATGACAGTTTCCGAGGTTTTGCAAGGGGTTACGATCCACGCCGCCGCTGCCCTTGGTCTGACGGATCGAGGCCGCATCGCCCCCGGCCTGCGCGCCGATCTGGCGATCTGGGAGGCCGCAGACCCCGCCGAACTGGGCTGGCGCATCGGTGCCACGCCCCTTCACGCCCGCATTTACGGAGGCCGTCTTGACGCCTGAAACCCTGATCCCCGGTGCCACCACGCTGGCCCAATTGGAACGGCTGTGGCGCGAAGAACGCCCCGCCACGCTGGACCCAAGCGCCCGCCCCGGCATCGAGGCCGCCGCCGCCCGCATTGCGCAGGCCGCGCAAGGTGACGCCCCGGTTTATGGCGTGAACACCGGCTTCGGCAAACTCGCCAGCCTCAAGATTGCCGCAGAAGATACTGAAACCCTTCAGAAAAACCTGATCCTCAGCCATTGCTGCGGCGTGGGCGAACCCATGCCCCGCGCCACCGCCCGGTTGATGATGGCGCTGAAACTCCTGTCACTCGGGCGCGGCGCATCCGGCGTGCGGTGGGAGATCATCGCGCTGCTGGAAGGCATGCTGGCGCGCGGCGTCACCCCGGTGATCCCGGCGCAAGGCTCGGTCGGCGCTTCGGGCGATCTTGCGCCCTTGGCGCATATGGTCGCCGTGATGATCGGCGCGGGCGAGGCGGAGCTGGCAGGCCAAGTGCTGACCGGCGCGCAAGCGCTTGAAAAGGCAGGACTTTCTCCTGTCACCCTCGGCCCGAAAGAGGGTCTCGCCCTCATCAACGGCACGCAGTTTTCCACCGCCTATGCGCTGGCGGGCCTGTTCGGCGCCTGGCGCGCGGCGCAAACTGCGCTCGTCACCTCGGCGCTGTCCACCGATGCGATCATGGGCTCCACCGCCCCCTTGCAGCCCGAAATCCACAGCTTGCGCGGTCATGCCGGCCAGATCGAGGCCGCCGCCTTCCTGCGCGCGCTGCTGGAGGGTTCGGTGATCCGCGAAAGCCACCGCGAGGGCGACACCCGCGTGCAAGATCCCTATTGCATCCGTTGCCAGCCGCAAGTCACGGGCGCTGCGATGGATATTCTGCGCCAGGCCGCCCGGACACTGGAAATCGAGGCCAATGCGGCCACCGATAACCCCCTTGTCTTGTCGAATGGCCGCATCGTTTCCGGTGGCAACTTCCACGCCGAACCCGTTGGTTTTGCAGCAGATATGATCGCGCTGGCCCTCAGCGAGATCGGGGCCATCGCGCAGCGCCGCGTGGCCTTGATGGTGGACCCGGTGCTCAGCTTCGATCTGCCCGCCTTCCTCACCCCCAAGCCCGGCCTCAATTCCGGCCTGATGATCGCCGAGGTGACAACCGCCGCCTTGATGAGCGAAAACAAGCACTTGGCCCATCCTTGCGTGACCGACAGCACCCCCACCTCCGCCAATCAGGAGGATCATGTCAGCATGGCTGCCCATGGCGCGCGGCGGCTGGGGCGGATGATCGACAACCTGAACGCCATTCTGGGGGTCGAGGCGATCTGCGCCGCGCAAGGCATTGATTTCAGGGCACCTTTGCAAACCTCCACCGCTCTGCAAGCGGTGGTCGCACGCCTGCGCGCCGATGTGGCGACGCTGGGCGATGACCGCTACATGGCCCCCGATCTCCAAGCCGCCGCCGCGCTGGCCGCCGAGGGCGCGCTGGTCACCGCGACGGGCCTCGTCCCTCCGGTGCTGGCATGACACCGCTGGCAGTGCCGGCGCGAAACGCCCGCACGCGCGCGCACCTCGCGACTGCGCGGAAAGC
>CALKAA010000157.1 GCA_937983495.1 uncultured Gemmobacter sp.
GCCTGCGCAAAGCGGCCGAAGCCCCCTGGTCCGAGGCTTTGGCCTTTGAGCGCACCACCTTTCTGGAGCTGCGCGCCAGCGAACAGGCTGCGGCGTTGCGTCATGTGTTCTTTGCCGAACGCGCCGCCCCGCGCCCCGCGCATCTGGCCGATCAGCCCCTCTTGCCGCTGCGTCTTGCTGGCGTGGTAGGGGGCGGCACCATGGGCGCCGGGATTGCTGCTGCCTTGCGTGATGCTGGTCTGCCCGTCATTCTGATCGAACGTGACTCCGAAGCCGTCGCGCGTGGGCTGGGCCATCTGCAAGCAATCTTTGACGGCGGGGTGAAGCGCGGCAAGCTGACCTCCGAGCAAGCCGCCGCCCTTATGGCCGGGGTAACTGGCAGCACCGATTATGCCGCGCTGGCCAAGGCGGATCTGGTGATAGAGGCCGTGTTCGAAGACATCGCCGTGAAGCGCATGGTCTTTACCGAACTGGGTCGCGTCTGCCGCCCGGATGCGATGCTGGCCACCAATACCTCCTATCTCGATCCCCGGCAGATCGCCGAGGTTGTGCCGAACCCAGACCGCTTTCTCGGGCTGCATTTCTTCAGCCCGGCCAATGTGATGAAGTTGCTGGAGATTGTGCCTACGCCGCAAACCGCGCCGGGCGTGGTGGCGACGGGCTTTGCACTGGCCCGGCTTCTGGGCAAGATTCCCGTGCAGGCGGGCATCTGTGAGGGCTTTATTGGCAACCGCATTCTGAAACGCTACCGCGCCGCCGCCGAGGGGCTGGTGCGTGAGGGAATCGCCATTGCCGAAGTGGATGCGGCGATGCGCGCCCATGGTTTTGCCATGGGCCCGTTCGAGGCGCAGGATCTGGGCGGGCTCGATATCGCCTGGCTACAGCGCCAAGGTGCCCGTGCTGCCGGGCAAAACGTGCCGGAAACGCTGGGCGACCTGCTGGTTCAGGCCGGGCGCAAGGGGCAGAAAACCGGTGCGGGCTGGTATGATTATGCGCCCGGGGACCGCAAGCCCCTGTCCTCGCCGGCGGTGGATGCGCTGTTTGCGGACCGGATCACTGCCAAGCGCGAGATGTCGCAGGCGATGATTGCGCATCATCTGGTGCAGGAAATGGCAGCAGAGGGCGCGGCCATTCTGGCCGAGGGGATCGCGCAAAAACCCTCGGACATTGATCTGGTGGAAATCCACGGTTACGGCTATCCGCGCTGGCGCGGCGGCCCGATGTTTGAAAGCAGATCTGCAACCGCATGATTGCTGAGGCTGCTTTGCCCGCCACGCTGCGCCCAGCGGTCAAGTTTCTACGGCCATCATGCACTGATCCTCTGGGGCATGTTCTTCGCCCTCAGTCATGACCTCCGGCCTTTGGAACGGCTGGGCGACAAATGCGTGTGGCGTGCCGATCTCTGCTGCGGGCATGAGATGAGCCCGTGACCATCAGGCCAATTGACATTTTTCTGTCAACGGATTGATCTATGCGCTTGCAGCCCGGAGATCATGATGCGGCCTGAAGACTTGGCAGAGGTGCGCCACCTGCCCCTGTTCCGCGATATGTTGAAGGCGAATTTCGACGCCTTGATGCAGGGGGCCTATGCGCAAACCTTTCCCGTCGGGCTGGAGCTGATCCGGCAGGGCGATCCGGCCGATTTTCTGCATGTTGTGCTGGAGGGATCGGTCGAGCTTTATGCCGATTGGGAGGACAGGCGCTGCACCATGGCGGTGGTGCATCCGATCAGCACGTTCATTCTGGCTGCCTGTATCAAGGATGCGCCGTATCTGATGTCGGCGCGCACCTTGGAGCGGTCGCGCCTGCTTTTGGTGCCGGCCTCGGATCTGCGGGCGGTGTTCCGGCGTGATCCGGAATTTGCGGTCTCCACCATCACCGAATTGGCGGGTTGCTACCGGGCCGTGGTGCGCCATGCCAAGAGCCTGAAACTGCGTAATTCGCGCGAAAGGATCGCGGCCTATCTGCTCAAGCAGTCGCGGGGATTGGGCGGAGCGACGCGCTTTACGCTGGCCGTGGAAAAGCGGTTGATTGCCTCTTACCTTGGCATGACGCCCGAGAACCTGTCGCGCGCCATCCGTTCGTTGGCGGAACTGGGTGTGCAGGTGAAAGGCCAGCAGGTGACCATCACCGATATGGCGCAGTTGCTGGCCTTTGTGCCGCCCGACCCGTTGATCGACGGGCCGGACCCAGGCGGTGCGACGGCAGGGGTCAGCCTGCCGCAGGGCGTGGCAGGCTAACCGCCCCCGGTCCAGGGCGGCTGCCGCATCGGGGCGGCCCTCTCAATCTTCCGCTGTGCGGATATAGGCCTCCACCTCTGCGCTATCGCCTTGGACAGGGGTCATCGGCTGCGGGCTGTGCGTGCTGGCACCGAACATGTCTTGTCCATGCATGTCGGGCAATTGATGCGCGATGCCCTTGTGGCAATTGATACAGGTCTTTTCACCGGTGAACAGGAAACGCTCATGGGCCTCGGAGGCGCGCTTGCTTTGGCGCGTGATGTCCATCGACTCCATGGAGTGACAGTTTCGGCATTCCAGACTGTCGTTGGCCTCCAGCCGCGCCCATTCGTGCTGGGCCAGCTCCAGCCGCTTGTCGAGGAACTTCTCGCGCGTGTCGATCGTGCCAAAGATCTTGCCCCAAACCTCTTTGCTGGCCTGCATCTTGCGGGCAATCTTGCGCGGCCAGCTATGGGGCACATGGCAATCGGGGCAGGTGGCGCGCACGCCCGAGCGGTTGGTGTAATGGATGGTGGTTTTCAGCTCTTCATACACATTGTTGCGCATCTCGTGGCAGCTGATGCAGAAGGTTTCGGTATTGGTCACCTCAAGGGCGGTGTTGAACCCGCCCCAGAAGATGATCCCCATGACAAAGCCCCCCATGGTCAGGAACCCAAGGCTGAGATGGGTGGCCGGATGGGCGATGATGAACCACAGGCGTTTGAGAAAGCGCAGCATCATTCGCCCCCCGTGGCAGCGCCCTGCATATGGCCCAGCACGCTGTCCACATCGACAAAGCCATTCACCACCGGCGGTTCGGCGTCATGCTGCACCACATGGCATTGAGTGCAGAAATAACGCCGGGGGCTGACCGTGCCGAGGGTCTGGCCCTCGCGGTCCATGAAATGCGTGACCGAGATCATCGGGGCCTGACTGTCCTCCACCGCCGTGCGGCTGTGGCAGGTGAGGCATTTGTTCACGTTCAGATCAATCTGGTAATTGTCGGTCTTGTGCGGGATCAGCGGCGGCTGATCGGGATAGTTGCGCACCTGTTTCACATCGGCATTGATCACCGGCGGGATTTGCGGGGCCTCGGATTCCTCGGCCAGCGGCGTATCGGGGCGAATGCCGCCCAATTGGTTTTCGGCATGCAGAGGCAGCGCGACCAGCAGGGCCAGCGCAAAGGCAAAGCGTTTCAACATGATGGCCTCCTTCACACGGCTTCGATACGGATGGCGCATTTCTTGAAATCCGCCTGTTTCGAAATCGGGTCGGTGGCGTCCAGCGTCACCTTGTTGATCAGGCGGCGGGCATCGAACCACGGCACGAATACCAGCCCCTTCGGCGGCTTGTTGCGCCCGCGCGTCTCTACCCGCACCCGAATTTCGCCCCGGCGCGAGATCACCCGCACCTCAGACCCACGGCGCAGCTTCAGCGCCTCGGCATCATCGGGGTGCATGTAGCACAACGCATCCGGCACCGCCTGATAGAGCTCCGGCACCCGCTGCGTCATCGAGCCTGAATGCCAATGTTCCAGCACCCGGCCGGTGGACAGCCAGAACGGATATTCGGCATCCGGAGCCTCTGCCGGCGGCTCGTAGGGCAGGGCAAAGATATTCGCCCGCCCGTCCTTGTTGCCGTAGAAATGGAAGGGCTTGCCGTTCTTCACATAGGGGTCATGCTCGGCGTTGAAGCGCCAGCGGGTTTCCTGACCATTCACCACCGGCCAGCGCAACCCGCGCACCTCGTGATAGGTGTCAAAGGGCGCAAGGTCATGGCCATGACCGCGGCCAAAGCTGGCGTATTCCTCGAACAGGCCCTTTTGCAGGTAAAAGCCAAAGGCCTCGGCCTCGGGGTTGGCGTGACCTTCGGCCAGATGATCGGGGCCGAAGCGGTCCACCTGCCCATTGGCGAACAGCACCTCGAACAGGGTCTTGCCCTTGTAATCCGGGTTCGCGGCCAGAATTTCGGCGGGCCAGACCTCATCGGTGGTGAAGCGCTTGGAAAACTCGACCAATTGCCATAGGTCCGACCGCGCCTCGCCCGGCGCATTCACGAGCTGATGCCAAAGCTGCGTGCGGCGTTCAGCATTGCCATAGCCGCCTTCCTTTTCCACCCACATGGCGGAGGGCAGCACCAGATCGGCGGCCTCGCAGGTGACGGTGGGGTAGGCATCCGACACCACGATGAAATTCTCGGGGTTGCGATAGCCGGGCAGCCCCTCCTGCATCATATTGGGCGCGGCCTGCATGTTGTTGGTGACCTGCACCCAATAGCAATTGATCTTGCCATCCTTCAGATCGCGGTTCTGCTTTACCGCATGCGACCCCAACCAATCGGGCAACAGGCCCTGCGGCAGCTTCCACAACTCCTCCGCATGGGCGCGATGTTCGGGGTTGGTCACCACCATATCGGCGGGCAGCCGGTGCGAGAAGGTGCCAACCTCGCGCGCCGTGCCACAAGCCGAGGGTTGCCCGGTCAGCGAGAAGGGCGAATTGCCGGGGGTGGCAATCTTTCCGGTCAGCAAATGGATGTTGTAGATCAGGTTATTGGCCCAGACCCCGCGCGTATGCTGATTGAACCCCATGGTCCACAGCGACATCACCTTGACCTTGGGATCGGCATAAAGCCGGGCCAGCGCCTCCAGTTGCGCCACCGGAACACCGCTGATCTCGCTGGCTTTCTCGGCGGTGTATTCGGCCACGAATGCCGCAAATTCCTCAAAGCTCATCGGCTCTGAAGCATTCGGTTCCTTGGCATTGGCAGCCGCCTGTTCCAGCGGATGTTCCGGGCGCAGGCCATAGCCGATGTCGGTGGCGCCGCGCTTGAAATTCACATGCTCGCGCAGGAATGCCTCGTTCACCGCGCCCGTCTGGATGATGTGATTGGCGATATAATTGAGGATCGCCAGATCGCTTTGCGGGGTGAAGATCACCGGAATATCGGCCAGATCAAAGCTGCGATGGGTATAGGTGGACAGCACCGCCACCTTCACATGCGGATGCGCCAGCCGGCGGTCGGTGATCCGGGTCCAGAGGATCGGGTGCATTTCGGCCATGTTGGAGCCCCAAAGCACGAAGGCATCCGCCGCCTCGAAATCGTCATAACAGCCCATCGGCTCGTCGATGCCGAAGGTGCGCATGAACCCCGCCACGGCGCTGGCCATGCAATGCCGCGCATTGGGATCAAGATTGTTCGACAGAAAGCCCGCCTTCATCAGCTTGACGGCGGCATAGCCTTCATAGATCGTCCATTGCCCTGATCCGAACATGCCGATGCCCTTGGGGCCTTTTTCGGCCAGGGTCTTTTTCCATTTCTCGGCCATGATGTCGAAGGCCTCGTCCCAGCTGACCGGCTCGAAGGCTCCATCCTTGTGATAGGCCCCATCCTTCTTGCGCAAAAGCGGCGTGGTCAGCCGGTCTTCGCCATACATGATCTTGGACAGGAAATAGCCCTTCACGCAGTTCAGGCCGCGGTTCACCTCGGATTTGCTGTCGCCATGGGTGGCAACCACCCGGCCGCCCTTGGTGGCCACCATGATGGAACAGCCGGTGCCGCAGAACCGGCAGGGCGCCTTGTTCCAGGTCAGTTGCGTCAGGTCTGCCTCGGTCACCAGATTTTGCGCTTCCGCCGGGATGGGCAGGCCGATGGCGGCAGCGGCGGCCATGACGGCCTGCGCCTTGATGACATCGCGCCGGGTCAGGTCGATCATGGCTGGCTTCCTTCTGTGGGGGCTGGGTCTTCGGGGGTCAGGATGTGCTGGTAGACCAGCGCGGCATGGGCGACGCCGGGCAGCACCTGGATGTGAGACAGGGTGGCGGTGATGGCGCGCTCATCTGGTGCTTCCATCACCATCACGATCTTGCCGGTGGCGGCATCCTCCGCTTCGATGCTGGCACCCGACAGGGCAGCCAGTATGGGCCGTAACGTGCCAAGGTGCTGCGGATCGCACCGCAGGGCAAAGCTGGCAATATGGTGTTCAGGCCTGCGGGAGGCTGGTATCTGGCGGGGCATCATCGGGCCTCGGGTGTGAGTGTCAAAGCGCGGGTCGGGCATGGGGGCAGGCAGTCGCCGCAAGAGGTGCAGGCGCTGGCATCAATGCGGATCGCGCCAACCGGGCGCGCGGTCGGATCAAAGCGCAGCGCGGTGGTCGGGCAGGCATCGGTGCATAGGCGACAACTGATCCCCGCGACCAAAAGGCAGCGCCCGGTCATCGCGATGCGTGGTGCCTGCGGTCGTCCGGTGAGAAACGCCCGGCGGCTGAGCTGCTGAGGCGCAGTCATCCTGGAGGTCCAAAGATCATCTGCCAGACCCAGATCGACAGGCCAAGCGTTCCAACGCCGGCAACTGCCACGATCGGGGCCAGAAAGACCGCCAGAAAGACAAAAACGTATCGCTCTGTCCGCGCTGAGCGCGGAGGCGAGGCGGAAAGCGGCTCAGGTTTCACAGTCGTCTCCAGTCTTGCAGCGCGTTAATTGATTCATGTCGTTTTGGATTGTGTCAGGTTTTCCGTTGTTGAATCTGACAGGCATCTGATTTTCTGATTTTAATCAGTATCATGAGTGATCTTTCGGCGTCGCATCCGTGCTGCATGAGGTATGGGTAGCGGGCAGAAGCGATTCTATCATTGACATAAATCAATTCTGGAGGCGCATCGTTTGTCGGCTTGAACCGTGGTCCGATGACCATGGAGGGCATTGTGCCGGATGCGGCACGACTTGCGCTGTGGGGAGTGGGTGCGGTCTGTCTGCCGGGCTTCATCCAAGAGCGGATGAAGCTGCTTTTTGGGCAAGGTCCTGCAAGAGGTCAGGTGCTATGACTGAAAATCGGCTTGACCGGGTGCTGCCTGAAGGTCGTTGAATCATCAGTCATGGCGTGTTGGCAGCTTGCCCGGAATGATGTTGTGCAGTGGGATCGGCGATGCCGCTGGCTGTTCTGTCTGAACGCGTCGGGGTTTGTTCCCTGACAGGGCTGAAACTGGCGCTGAGGGCGATCATGCCGCTGCGCCAGTTTCGGCTCATCCTGCCAGGCTGTGCTTACTTCAGCTTGATGGCGAAATGTTTGCGGACCGGTTCCTCGATGGTCCAGGTGCCCGTAAAGGTTGGCTCCACCACAAAGGCATCGCCAGGCAACAACGTGACAGGCGTGCCGTTGTCCGGGGTGATGGTGATGCGCCCCTCGATCAGGTGTACGAATTCATAGAACTGATAGCGTGCGTACCAGGTGCCGGTGGTCGCTTCCCAGGTGCCCGAAATCATGCTGCCATCCTGCGAGCTGTGCTGCACCCAATACCGCATGGTCGGATTGCCCTCGATCTTGGACCAGCCCTCCAGATCGGTGGTGATGGGCGCGGTGCCCGGTTCTGGAAAGCGGAAAAGGGTGTCGCTCATGTCTGTCCTCGTGTTGCACGGCATGGTTGCTGTCTTTGGTAAGTGGCCCCTGCATGTGGCGCAAGCCAGAGGTATCGGGCAAGCGGGTTTGCCAAAAGGGGTTGGCGAGCGGGCGTCAAATTGCCAAAGAGAGCAGGGCTTGGAAACGGCTGGTAAGGACAGGATACAGGTATGAAGATTCGCGCGGCAAAAGTATCGGATGCGGCACATCTGGTGCGCTTCATCAATATGGCCGCCGATGATTTACCGCTGCATTTCTGGCGCAAGACCGTGGGGCCCGAGGGTGACCCTCTGGCGCTTGGGCAAGAGCGTGCCGCGCGCGAGACGGGCAGCTTCTCTTACCGTAATGCCTGGCTTGCCGAGATTGACGGCGATGTCGGAGCCTGCCTGCTCGGCTACGCTGCCGAGACGGCGCCCAGCCCGATCGCGCCTGATACCCCGCCGATCTTCGTGCCGCTGCTGGAGCTGGAAGCTCTGGCCCCCGGATCATGGTATCTGAATGTTCTGGCAACTTACGAGGCCTTTCGTGGCAAGGGACTGGCCAGTGCCTTGTTGGTGCAGGCTGATGCGATTGCTGCGGCTGCCGGGCATCACAGCATCAGTCTGATTGCCGCCGACACCCATCTGGATGCGTTGCGTCTTTACAGGGCAAAGGGCTATCGCGAGATCGCCCGCCGTCCGGTTGTGAAAGGTGATTGGATTGTGGATGCAAACGAATGGATTTTGTTTGTGAAACCTGTTGGTGGTGCCTGAACATCCGCATGCCAGCGAAGGGGCCGATAGCGGCAGGGTCATCGGCCTTGCAAGGTTTGGCATTGATTCCCTGAATGTGATCGAAGTTTCCCGTTGCGCCGTGCGGCTGCTGCCCAGGCGGCACGATCTGTCGGCCTTTCACCTCAGACTCTGCGCCATTTTGCGTTGAAGATGAGCGCTGCGTGACAATCGCTTCGCCGGCGTCACGCGGCCACCGTTCTTGATGACACTTTGCCATCTGCTGTCACAGTCGCCATAGCAACGCCTTGAAACTGCATCCTTTGCTGTTTGATTGCGCGCAGCCTCGCGCCCATCCTGAGCATGACAACATGTCTGCGGAGGGTTTCGCGTGAACCAGCATATCGAAGCGGCCCGGCTTGACGGGCAAACCATCGCCACCGCCGGGGCCAGCGTCGCTTGCGCTGCCCGGTTCGAGGCGGTGACAAAGGATTACCGGTTGGACAAGGTAAAGGTCCGGGCGCTGACCGAGGTGACTTGCGCCATCACGGCGGGCACAACCACCTTCATCACTGGCCCATCGGGCAGCGGTAAATCCACTTTCCTCAATATCCTCGGACTGGTGGATCGTCCCGATGCCGGGCGGCTGGAGCTGTTCGGGGCCGATGTCACCAATCTCGGTGATGCGGCGGCAGCAGACTTTCGCGCCCGCAACATCGGTTTCATTTTCCAGTCGTTCAACCTGATCCCGGTGCTGAGCCT
>CALKAA010000158.1 GCA_937983495.1 uncultured Gemmobacter sp.
CGCCAAGGCCTCGGGGCGCAACCGCGTCCATGTGGCCGAGGACGCGCTGCCCCGCGCCGTCGCCCTGAACTGAGCCCCGAGCCTTCCTCTGAAACGACCGCGCCTTTCCCTCGGGCGCGGTATTTTCGTGGCCCCGAGGGCTTTTTTGCATTTTTTTCACAAATCCGGTGAACCCTTCGCGGGGTTGGCGCGACCCATGGGCACAACAGCCAACGCCAGCCGAAAGGTTCCCGCCATGACCCGCATCGTCCTCGCCCTCGCCACCCTGATGACCCTCAGCCTGAACGGCTCGCTCGCCCTGGCCTCGGTTCCGGGCTGCTCGGCCAACGTCTGCACCGTCTCGCTGGCCATGATGACCCCGCCCCCCGCCCGCCCCGCGGGCCTGCTGGAGCGTCATTTGGCCGCGCAGACCGCCATGGTGATCCCGGTCGCGGGCCGGTTCTGACGCCCGGTAGGGTGGGGTTCAACCCCACCCTCCATGTTGTCCGCCCTATGCGAGGCGGCTTTCTTCGCTCTGGCCAAGCGCTGCGGAATCGGGCGCGGGTGCCGGGGGGGACGGCGGCGTCGGAGCAGTCGGTGGCACACCGACCGGATCGGGGCCGCGCCCCTCGTCGGACACGTCACCGGCACGCGGCGGCGTCGTGCCACCTGGCGTCGGCGTGGGGTAACCATCGCTGCATTCGCCGCTTGCCAGCCGCACGCAATCGCCTTCGGCCAGAACCGGGCTCACCAGCCCGGGCCCAAACCCGAGAACGAGGGTGGCGAACAAGGCCAGCAAAGCCGGGGGGATCGATCGAACCTGCATGTGTCTCTCCTGAGTGTCGCAGCGCGCGGATTGCGCAGGATCGACCCTAGCCAGCCACACCGCCGCCGTCTGTTCCCGCGGTGACACCAGCGCCCCCCGTGGACAGACAGCACGCTTTGGGCTATCGGGCGCCATGCTCGACAATCGCTCCGACCTGCCCGCCGAAATCGCCGCTCCTGAAATCCTCAGGCGCCGGACCTTTGCGATCATCTCGCACCCCGACGCCGGCAAGACCACGTTGACCGAAAAATTCCTGCTGTTCGGCGGCGCCATTCAGATGGCCGGCCAGGTGCGCGCCAAGGGCGAGGCCCGGCGCACCCGCTCGGACTTCATGCAGATGGAGAAGGAACGCGGGATCTCGGTTTCAGCCTCGGCGATGTCCTTCGACTTCGAGCGCTGGCGCTTCAATCTGGTCGACACGCCCGGCCACTCGGATTTCTCGGAAGACACCTATCGCACCCTGACCGCCGTCGATGCCGCGATCATGGTGATCGATGGCGCCAAGGGGGTCGAATCCCAGACACAGAAGCTGTTCGAGGTCTGCCGCCTGCGCGACCTGCCGATCCTGACCTTTTGCAACAAGATGGACCGCGAAAGCCGCGACACGTTCGAGATCATCGACGAGATCCAGGAATCGCTCGCCATCGACGTGACGCCGGCCTCCTGGCCGATTGGCATGGGGCGCGAGTTCATCGGCTGCTACGACATCCTGCACGACCGGCTGGAACTGATGGACCGCGCCGACCGCAACCGGGTGGCGGAAAGCGTGGTGATCGACGGGCTCGATGATCCCAAGCTGGCCCAGCACATCCCCGCCGACCTGCTGGCCCGGCTGCGCGAAGAGCTGGAAATGGCGCGCGAACTCCTGCCCGCCTTTGACCGCGCGGCGGTGCTGAACGGGTCGATGACGCCAATCTGGTTCGGCTCGGCGATCAACAGCTTTGGCGTGCGTGAACTGATGCGCGGCATGGCCGAATATGGCCCGCCGCCCCAGCCCCTGCCCACCGACAAGCGCCAGGTCGCCCCGGGCGAAGGGGCGGTGACCGGCTTTGTCTTCAAGGTGCAGGCCAACATGGACCCAAAGCACCGCGACCGCGTGGCCTTTGTCCGTCTGGCCTCGGGGCATTTCCTGCGCGGCATGAAGCTGACCCATGTGCGCGCCGGAAAACCGATGGCGGTGACCAACCCCGTGCTGTTCCTTGCCGCCGACCGTGAATTGACCGACGAGGCCTGGGCGGGCGACATCATCGGCATTCCCAACCACGGTCAGTTGCGCATCGGCGATACGCTGACCGAAGGCGAGGCGCTGAAATTCACCGGCATTCCCAGCTTTGCGCCCGAACTCTTGCAAACCGTGCGCGCCGGCGATCCGATGAAGGCCAAGCATCTGGAAAAGGCCCTGAGATCGGAAGAGCACACGTCTGAACTCCAGTCACTGACCAATCTC
>CALKAA010000159.1 GCA_937983495.1 uncultured Gemmobacter sp.
TGGAGTTCAGACGTGTGCTCTTCCGATCTTGCAGCCTCCGATAGAGATCGGACCGCAACAGGGGCTTTTGCAGGAAGCCCGTCACATGTTCAGCGCCCGGCTGTTCGCGTGCCGTGCCGGGATGACCCGACAAAAGCAGGATCGGCGCGGCGATCCCGGCGAGCCGCAGCGCCTGGGCGAAGGCCAGCCCGTCCATCTCGGGCATTTCGTGATCGGTGAGGATCACGTCGAAATCACGGTCGCTTTGCAACAGGGCCAGCGCTTCGGGGGCCGAGCGGCACAGCGCGCAATCCATGCCACAGGTCGCCAGTTGCCGCTCCAGAATGGTGCGGTTGATGAATTTGTCATCCACCACCAGCGCCCGTCTGAGGGAGACGGGGGCCGGGTGATCATCGCCGGATTCCGCCATGGGCAGCGACAGGCGGAAACCGAAGCAGGAGCCACGGCCCAGCTCGCTGTCCACCCAGACCGCGCCGCCCATATGCTCGACCAGCCGCTGCGTGATGGCGAGGCCAAGCCCGGTGCCCTCGAACTTGCGGTTCGAGGCACTGTCGACCTGATTGAATTCGCCGAAAATGTGATCGAGATTTTCCGGTGAAATCCCGATGCCGGTATCCTCCACCGTGACATGCAATTGCTGCATGCCCGCATCCGCCTCGATCCCGACGACGCGGATCAACACATGGCCCGCTTCGGTGAATTTCACCGCATTGCCCATCAGATTGGTGAGAACCTGGCGCAGCCGCCCCGGATCGCCGACATAGCGGGTGGGCAGGAACATGTCGAAATCAATCATCAGGTCCACACCCTTGGCGCGCGCCCTCGGTTGCAGCAGCATGGCGACCTCATGCACCACCCGCTCCAGATCGAAGGGTTCGGGGTGCAGGGTCAGACGTTCGGCCTCGATCTTGGAGTAATCGAGAATATCGTTGATGATGACCAGCAACGCCTCGCCCGAGGAGCGGATGGTGTCGGCAAACAGGCGTTGCTCATCGGTCAGGGTGGTGTCGCAGAGCAATTCGGCCATGCCGACAACCCCGTTCATCGGGGTGCGGATTTCATGGCTCATATTGGCAAGGAAAGCGGATTTGGCGCGCACCGCAGCCTCGGCCGCTTCGCGTGCGGCCTCCAGCGCGGCCTGCTGGGTGCGCGTCTCGGTCACATCCACACGCAGCCCGACGCGCCCGCCATCGGGCGTTTCCTTGTCGATGACGCGGAGCCAGCGGTCCCCTGCGGTGCGATACTCGAACTCGTTGCTTTTCTGGCTGCGCATGGCGAGGCGCTCTTGCAGCCATTCCTCCTCGCGGCCAATCGCATCGGCATATTGCCGGTTCTTGAGCCCATAGCGCAGGATTGATTCAAAGCTGGCACCGGGCACCATGGCCGGGGCGCTTTCGACATAGAGGTCGCGGTAGCGTTGATTGCAGACCATCAGCCGGTCCTCCCTGTCGAAAAGCACGAAACCGTCGGGGATCGCCTCGATGGCGGCCCAGATGCGCATCTGTTCGGTGATGTCGAGCGCGAGGCTGACCATGTCGCCATCGCGGGCGCGGCGATCGACCAGCCGGACCCATTGCCCGGTGGCCAATTGCAGCACCACAGGTTCGATCGGGTCATTGTCCCAGCGGGCGAGCATGCGCGCGCACCAGGCGGCGGGGGTTTCGCCGCCGATTTCCACCACACCGTTCATGGCGATGGTTTGCAGCACCTCGTCATAGCCCTTGCCGGGTGCGATGTCGTGGCAGTGAAACAGGGTGCGGAAGGCATCATTCGCCGCTACCAGATGATTTGTGGCATCGAATACGGCAAAGCCATCGCGGATGGTGTCGATCGAATCCCACAACCGCCGCTCTGCCATGACGGCGGCGGTATGGGCGCGCTCCAGCTCGTCGAGAAAGCGGAGGTTCTGGCCTTTCAGCGCCTCGGCCTCTGACAGTGCGGATTTCACCACCTGGCGCTGCTCGACAATCTGATCCGACAGCGCGCGGGCATGGAGTGCCAATTTTGCGTTGGCCGCAAAAAGCTCGCGGCTTTTCTGTTCCAGCAGGCGTTCCGCCGCAAGCCGCGCCCGCCTTTCCTTTGCAAGCCGATCTGTCAGATCCATGCCCAACCCGTTCTTGTCGCCATTCGGGCGGGCCATTCTGGTCACTCTGACGCGCGCGCCCCGAGTCGCAAACTGGCGCAACAAAATGAAACAAAACTTAACGCGAACAAAAACGGAAAGGCCGGTTGCCGGTGATTGCGCCCGGCCCGAGGCCGTGGCAGCATCTGCACCAAGATTTCCGGAGGATTTTTCATGTTTGCCTTGCGCCGCGTTTTTGCTGCTGCCCTGATGGTTTCCGCGATGGCCCCGCCCGCGATGGCGCAGCAGGAGTTGATTCCGGCCAAGCGATTCGTGCTGAGCCAGGATGCCGACCTGCCGGGGGGCGATCTTTCGACCCAGTTGGACACCACGCTGGAGGCCTGCGAGCGCGCCTGTATCGCGGATCAGCGCTGCACGCATTTCACCTTCAACACCCGCAACGGCTCGTGCTTTCCCAAGCAAGACCCGGAGGCAGAGGCGTTTTATCAGGGCGCGCTGTCGGGGCGGTTGCTGGTCAATAATGACAAGGTGATCGAGGCGGCCCCGGCGCGGCGGGCCGAGCTGGGCTTCCTGTCGGATAGCGAATTGGGCGAGGCTTTGGTGCAGGCGCAGGGTCTGGCGAACCGCCATACCAGCGGTGCATGGAGCGATGAGGAGCATCTGGCCAGCGCGCGCGAGCGGGAGGCGGCAGGCGATCTGGCAGCGGCTTCCGATTTTGCCGGGGCGGCGGTGAATGCCTCGGACAAGGCCGAGGTCTGGGCCGAATATGCGCGGCTGCTGTTCGAGGCCGGCGCGCAGGATCAGGCCAATCCGGGTGAATATCGCAGCCGGGCGACCTTGGCCGCGATCAACGCCTATCTGCGGGCAAGTAACAAGGCGGTGCGGCATAATGCGCTGGTGGTGATGGCCCGCGCGATGGAGGGCAATGGCCGGGGCGCGGAGGCGGTGAAGGCGCTGCGTCTGGCGCAGGACCAGCAGCCGCGCGACGAGACGGCGACGCTGCTGGAGGATTACGCCGGGAAATACGGGTTCCGCATTCTGGAAACCGATGTGCAAAGCAATAATGCGCGGCCGCGGGTTTGCGTGAACCTGTCGGAATCGCTGGTGGAATCTGGCCTCGATTACACGCCCTTCGTGCAATTGCCCGAAGCCGGGCTGACGGTGCAGCCCGCAGGCTGGCGGCAGTTGTGCATTGATGGCGTCAGCCATGGGAAACGCTATCAGTTTACCTTCCGCGAGGGGATGCCATCGGCCGATGGGCAGGTGCTGGCGAAATCGGTGCAGATCAGCGCCTATGTGCGCGACCGTGAGCCGGGGGTGAAGTTCTCGGGCCGGGCCTATGTGTTGCCGAAAACCGAGGGCGCGGGCCTGCCGGTGATGACGGTAAACACCGAAACGCTGGATCTGGAGGTGTTCCGCGTGTCTGACCGCAATATCTTGCGGGCGGTGCAGAATGGTTACCTGAGCTGGCCGATGGCGGAATATCAGGAATCCGGCTTTACCGATGATGTGGGCGAGCGGCTGTGGAAGGGGCAGGCGACGGTCGCGCAGGAGGTGAATACCGATGTCACCACCCGTCTGCCGATGGATGAGGCGCTGAAGGGCCTGACGCCCGGCATCTATGCGCTGAAGGCCAGCGTGCCGGGGGTGGACCCCTACGAGACCCCGGCGGCATGGCAGTGGTTTGTGGTGTCGGACCTTGGCATCACCTCGCTGTCGGGCACCGATGGGCTGCATGTGATCTTGCGCGGCCTGGCAGGGGCGGAGGCCAAGCCGGGCGTGACGGTGCAATTGCTGAGCCGCGCGAATACCGTGCTGGGCGAGGCGGTGAGCGACGACAAGGGCTATGCCCGGTTCGATGCGGGTCTGACGCGCGGCACTGGCGGCGCGGCCCCTGCGATGATCGTGGCGCGGCAGGGCGAGGCCGATCTGGCCTTCCTGTCGCTGACCGACCCGGAATTTGATCTGTCGGATCGCGGCGTGGAAGGGCGCGAGGCGGCGGGGCCGGTGGATGTGTTCCTGACCACGGATCGCGGCGCTTACCGCGCGGGCGAGACGGTCTATGCCACGGCGCTGACCCGTGATCCGCAGGCGCAGGCCATCGAGGGTCTGCCGCTGACCGCGATTTTCAAGCGCCCGGATGGGGTGGAATATGCCCGCGCGCAAGTCGCCGATGCAGGCAAGGGCGGCCATGTCTTTGCGCAGCCCATTGCAGGCTCGGCCCCGCGCGGCGTGTGGAAGATGGAGGTTTTCGCCGATCTGGAAGGCGCGGCCTTGGCGAGCCAGACCTTCCTTGTGGAAGACTTCTTGCCGGAACGCATTGATTACACGATGAAACTCGACACGCCGGATGTGAAGCCCGGCGAGGTGGCGGAGCTTTCGGTTGAGGCGAAATATCTGTTCGGGGCTCCGGGGGCCGACCTGGCGATCGAGGGCGAAACGCTGCTGCGCGCGGCCAAGGGCCTCAAGGCGTTCCCCGGCTATGTCTTTGGCCGCCACGATCAACCCTTTGATGCGCGGATGGAGAGCTTTGGCGGCAGCCGCACCGATGCGGCGGGCAAGGCGCTGGTGACGGCGCTGCTGCCGGAGGTGGAGACTGCCGACCGCCCGCTGGAGGCGCGCTTTACCCTGCGTATTGCCGAAGGCTCGGGTCGCCCGGTGGAGCGGCGGCTGGAACAGGTGTTGACGCCTTCAAGCCCGATGATCGGCATCAAGCCGCTGTTCGAGGCCGAGGTGCCGGAAGGCGGCGAGGCGCGGTTCGAGTTGATCGGTGTGGGCGCGGGCGCGCAGCCTGAGCCGATGAAAGTGGCGTGGGAGCTGACCCGCGTGCAGACCGATTACCAATGGTATTCCTATTCCGGCAACTGGAACTGGGAGCCGGTGACGACGCGCAGCCGCGTGGCCAATGGCGAGGCGATGCTGGGCAGCGATCCGGTGCAGGTTGCGGCAGGTGTGGAATGGGGCGAATATGAGCTGTCGGTCAGCCGGGTCGACGGCACGCCTGCGGTGAGCTCCACCAGCTTCTATGCCGGGTGGTATGTGCCGGCCGATGCCAGCGCCACGCCGGATACGCTGGAGCTTTCGCTGGACAAACCCGCCTATCGCCCCGGCGAGACGGCGCAACTGCGGCTGGTGCCGCGCGCGGCGGGCACGGCGTTGGTCATGGTGATGTCGGATCATCTGGTGTCGATGCAGGCGGTGGAGGTCACCGAGGGCGAGAACAAGATTGATCTTCCGGTCACCGATCAATGGGGCGCGGGGGTCTATGTGACGGCAAGCGTCTTGCGGCCGATGGATGTGGCGGCGGGGCGCAACCCGGCGCGCGCGCTTGGCCTGACCCATGCGGCGATTGATCCGGGCGCGGCCAAGTTGGCGGTGGCGGTGCAGGCCCCGGCGGAAAGCGCGCCGCGCGCGCCGGTTGAGGTGGCGGTGAAGGTGGACATGGTGATCAAACTTCCGTCGAAGTGATGCGGGCGTCGGGTCGGGAGCCTCACG
>CALKAA010000160.1 GCA_937983495.1 uncultured Gemmobacter sp.
CTGCCGCTCGAGCCGGGGTTGCCTTGCATGCTGCGATCGACCAGCGTGACGCGGAAGCGATCGGTCAGCGTGGGCGCAAGGCCCATGGTGAATTCACGCAGGTTCGCGGAAGATCCGTGGATCATCACCAGATCGGGGCCCGCGCCCGCCTGCCAGATATGCAGGCGCTTGCCCTCGATGGTCAGCACCCGGCCCAACGGGGGAAAGCGTGCCTCATGGCGCCGCTCGCGCCGCCGGGCGCGCAGGGTGGTGAGCCCCGCAAACGCCAGCGTGCCTAGACCCACCCATTCAAGTGCCAATATCTTCGACCTTGAACTGCGTGGTCTGATACACTTCGTTCACCCAATTGCCGTAAAGCAGATGGGCATGGCTGCGCCAGCGATTGAGCGGCGGGCGGGACGGGTCGTTTTCGGGATAGTAATTGTCCGGCACATTGATCGGCGTGCCCGCGGCGACATCGCGGTCATATTCCTGCTTCAGCGTGTCGCTGTCATATTCAAAATGGTTGAAGATATAGAGCGCGCGGTGGCCCGGATCTTCGACCAGACAGGGGCCGACCTCATCGCTGCCCAGCAGCGTGCGCAGGCCGGGTTTGCTGTCGATCTCGGATTGCTTCATCTCGGTCCAGCGCGAGACGGGGATGACGAAATCATCCGAGAAGCCGCGCAGATAGGGCGAGGTGGGGCAGAGATTGCGGTGGCGGAAACAGCCGAAGGCCTTGGCCTCCAGCATGTGCTTCTGCACGCCATGGAAATGGTTGATCATGGCCATGCCCCCCCAGCAAACGCCGAAGGTGGAATGCACATGGGTCTGGGTCCAGGCGAAAACCCGCGTCAATTCTTCCCAGTAAGTCACCTCCTCGAAAGGCAGATGTTCGATGGGGGCACCGGTGATGATCAGCCCGTCAAACTTCTCGCCCGAGGCCTCGACCTCCTCGAAGGGGCGGTAGAAGGTCTCCATATGCTCGGCGGCGGTGTTCTTGGTCTGATGCTCGCTCATGCGAATCAGATGCAGGTCGATCTGCAAGGGCGTGGCGCCGATCAGCCGGGCGAACTGGTTCTCGGTCTGGATCTTTTTCGGCATCAGATTGAGCAGCGCAAAACGCAGCGGGCGGATGTCTTGCCGCGCCGCGCGTTCGGGCGACATGACCATGACGCCCTCGCGGCTCAGCACGTCGAAGGCGGGCAGGGTCTCGGGCAGGGTAATCGGCATTTTCAGGCTCTCCGTTCGGCGGAGGATATGGGATCAGGCGGAAGGCTGGTCAAGTTTGGCGTCAAGTTTGCGGTCCAGCGCGCGGGCGATCAGATCATCGAAACCGGCGGTGTCGCGCACCTGCGCGACCTCCTCGGCGGTGACCGTCACGCCCCATTCCGCCATGGCGGCATAGCGGGGCTGACGATGGGCGAGGGCCTGAGCATAGGTCCAGCGCACGAAGGCGTCGGGGTTGACCTGCCCGGGCGTCTCGCCCTGGCGCATTCGGTAGTCGGCCCACATGCGGGTGAGGAAATCCGGTTGATAATACATGGGCTTGGGCGCGCGATCAAAGCGGCGCACCAGCTCGGCGGTGTGGGAGTCTGACCCCTTGATCCAGACCATCAGGTGATGGCGGGACAGTTCGGTCAACACCGGATCGGCAGGGTTCCAGGGGTCCACCACCTCGCAGATCGAGCCGGAGGTATCGCAGATAAAACTGTCATAGCCATAGATCTCGCGCGCGCGGGCGATGAAGCGCGTGGTATCCATCATGGCGGCAATCTCGGCCTGACGGTGCTGCTCCTGCCGGATCAGATATTCGGCGAAATCGAGGCCGCCAAGCGCCGGATTGCCGGGCTTGCCCAGATAGGTCGAAAGCGGCGCGAGATTGTCGAAGGTGATGTTCGAGGCGATGTAAACGCTGTCGGTCATCAGCAGTTCGCGCAGGAACGGGTTCTTCATCGCCTCGCGCTTGAAGTTGTCGGCGATATATTCGCCCATGTAGCGCGTGCCGATGCGGTAATCGACCGAGTAATGGAACCAGCGCCCGGTGTCGCGCAGCATGGAGGAGAGGTGGGTTTTGCCAAGGCCCGACATGCCAAACAGCAGCACCTGCTTTTGCCGTGCCGTCTGCCAATCCGCTGCCTTGGGGTAGATCATCGCTCGTATCCCTGTTCTTTGCCGCATACCTAGCGCGAAGTGGCGTCGGTGAAAAGGGCCGGGCCTGTTGCAAACCTGTCAGAGTGGCTTTGCAAAGCCATGTAACATTGCAAAGTGGGTTTTGCAAATGAAACGGCCCCGCCGGGTCAGCGGGGCCGCGCGCGCCTTGCGGCGGGATCAGAAGGTGAAGCCGACCTTCACGCCGACGGCGACGGCATGGTTGCTGGTCATATCGGCGCGGGCGGTGTCGGGAGTGCCGGTTTCGGCCTGGGCATTGCCCAGATCGAGGTAACGCGCCCCGAAGGTGACCTTCATATTGTCCTGGGTATAGACGGCGGCCAGACCGATGCCCTTGTAGCCATTGGTCGGGGCCAGTGGCGAGACCAGCGGGTCGCCACTGGGTTCATAGGTGACAAAGGCCGAACCCGACCAGTTGTCATTGAACTTGCGGCCCACACCCAGCGTATAGGTGGTGGTGTCCTCAAGGCTGACCAGCCCCCCGCCGGTGACGGCGCTGAAGGTCTGGGGGCTGATGTCGAAGCTGGACCAATCCACCCAGCGGATCGAACCGAACAGCAGCGTGTCCTTGGCGATGCCCGATTGCACATCAATGTTCACGGCTTGCGGCGTGTTCACCTCGGTCACCGAGCCAAGCGGCAGGCCACCGGGCACCAGCACCGCGCCAGTGGCCGGATTCACGATGTTGCTGGCGAAGGTTTCCACGGTGTCGAACTTGTGCTTGACCTTGGAGAAATAGGTCACGGCGACGCGCAGCGCGATTTCCGGCTTTTCATAGGCGACGCCCGCGAGATAGCCGGTGCCCCAGTCCTTGTCGAACTGGACATTATAGCCATTCACCGGGCCATAGGCGAGGCCTGCGAGGTTGACCTCGGCGCTGGCCTTGGAGGCGCGGATACCCCCATGGGCGGAGAAGTTGTCGTTGAACTTGTAGCGCAGGATACCGGTGATGCCTTCGCTGTCCAGCATGGCGGAGGTGCCACCCAGCATGGCCGAGCCGCCTTCGGCGGCGGTCGCATAGGCGATATCGGCGCCATAGGCATTGTCATAGATCAGCGCGCCCGACAGCTTGTCGTTGAAGTTGTATTTGATGGCGAGGCCGGGCAGGCCGTGTTTGTCGGCGACGCTGCCAGTGGCGCGTCCGCCATAGATGGCGAGGTCATTGCCCGAAACGCTCGGGTTGATCTGGCCATAGCTGAGTTCGACATAGTTGCCGGTTTCGAAAATGATGCCGATCGGCTGACCCGAACGGTCAACGCCGCCTGCAAGGGCTGCGCCGCCGGTTCCGGCGAAGGCCGCCAGAACGCCGCAAAGTGCGGTAAATTGTCTCATGTCTCCATCCCTCGTTTTCCGGCCCCTTGTCCTCCGCCGGTATGGCGATAACGCTAAGCGGCGCAGTTTCTTTTGGTCAATGAATGACGCAACGTCAGGTTTTCCTGACGTTACGCGCGCTTTTAGGCGTTGTCACGTTTTTCAGTCACAGGTTGTGGGGCTTGTGCCCGGATATTGATCCAGTTGGCCAGGAAGATGATGGCGCCGCCCAACAGAACGGCCCATTCCAGCGGCTCGGCATAGAGCGCCATGCCGACGACGGCGATCAGCGGCAGGCGAATGAAGTCGATGGGCGCGACGATCGAGGCCGAGGCAAGGCTGAGCGCCTGGGTGAGGCAGAGATGGGCAATGATGCCCGCCGCACCGATAAGGCCCAGCCAGGGCAGGGTGGCCAGTGTGGGCAGGGTGATCTGGCCGTCGATCCCGCTGGCAACCAGCCCCAGAAGGGCTTGAATGATTGCAAGCCAGAACAGGATGGACACGATGCTTTCGGCGCGGGTCAGGCGTTTGGTCAGGATCATCGAACCGGCAAAGCACAGCGCCGACCCGGCTGCGGCCAGCACGCCGGGTTCGATGCGGGTGATGTCGGGGCGGGCGACGATCATGGCCCCGGCAAAACCGAGGGTGGCAGCCAGCAGTTTGACGCGGGTGAGACGCTCGCCCAGAAACAGGGGGGACAGCAGGATCACCCAGATCGGCGAGGTGAATTCCAGCGCGAAAACCTGCGCCAGAGGGATGGCGGTGAGCGCCCAGAACCACAGGTTCTGCCCGGTGAAATGGATGGCATTGCGCAGGATGTGCTGGGGCAGGTGACGGGTTTGCACCTCGCCCAGGCGGCCCAGGGCGCGGGCGGTCAGCACCACCAGCAAAAGCCCCACGACCGAGCGCCAGAACATGATCTCGAATGTGTCATGCACCCCTGCCACGGCGCGACCGGCCACCGCCATGGCGGTGAAAGAGAGGATGGAGCCAGACATCCAGGCAGCGGCGGCGAGCGGGCGTTGGGCAGTCATTCTGGCCTCTGGGGCGCGGTCTTTCCCATGGCCTAGCGGCTGGGACATGCCGATGCCATTCCGTTTGCGACAGGATCAGTCGCCGATCTCCTCCACCCGGAAATCGCGCAGGATGTGGCGGGTGGCGTGAAACCAGGCACTGTCGCGGGTGCGCGCCTGATGAGCGTCAAAGCTCATGCGGTCGCGGAAACTCTCCATCACCTCGAAGGTGAAGGGATCGTCGGTTTCGGTGATGTCGAAGGACAGGCAGCCGGGCTCGGCACGGGTGAGGGCGAGGTGATCCTGCACATGGGCGAGAACGGCGGCACGGTCCTCGGGCGTCATGCAGATCAACTGGCCGCGCAGACGGATCATGAGGGCCTCCGGTTCGCAAATCAGGGATGGTCTGGCGAGACTGTGCCCCGTTGGCTGGCAGGTTTTTCGAGCGGGGTCAATTCGCGGTAGCATAATCCGAGGATGATCGGGATCGTTTTCTGGCCCGGAGAAAGACAGTTTGGGCATTTGCTTTTTGCAGATGTTTCAATTTTACTGAGAAGTCTGTGTTGTTGTGTTGGCGAGGTGTCGATGGAACTGATCCTGTTGATGTCACTGGGGCTGGCGGCGCTGTTGGGGCCTTTCGGGTCCGACCATTCGGAGGAGGCCAGCGAGCCGCAAGAGCCCGAGGGCGACCGTATCGGGCCTGATTTCATCCGCGATGACGCGGGCAACGTGACCGGAACGCAAGGCGATGACCGGCTGACCTATCAGGACTATCTCGCCCATGTCGAAGCGGGCGATGCGGAGGCCCCCGAAGGGCTGATCAAGGTGATCACCGCCGGGGCGGGCAATGACACGATCGACCTGATGCGCGACGATGGTCTGGAGGCGCTGCTCTGGGCCGATGGTGACGAGCAGGTTTATGGCGGGGCGGGGGATGATGTGATCCATCTGTCGTCGCCCTTTGGCGTTGAAATCTATGGCGGGGCTGGGCGCGACGATATTCTGGTCGGATCAAACCCATCGGACCCGGTGTCCGTTTTTGGCGGTTCGGGCCATGACACGCTGGACGGAACCCTGATGGATAACGGGTCTCTGCATGGCGATGGTGGCGATGACACGTTCCGCCTGAGCCATGCTGCCGATTTTGGCGCGGGTTATGGCAAGATGGTCTATGGCGGAGCCGGGGCGGACAGCCTGGCGGTGGATGCGTCGATCAGCCTCACGGCGGCCGTGATGGGGCAGGGCGGATCGACAGGCTATCACGATTTCCATGGCGGCGAAGGGCGTGACAGTCTGGTGGTGAGCGTCAATGAAGGGCTGTTCGATGATGATCTGGTTCTGGAGAACGGCCTGCGCTTTGACGACTATGTGGCAGCCTCTCAGGAAGGCGATGAAACCGGCATTGTCCGCATACAGTCCATCGAGTTTGCGGATTTCGTGAAGGGCGAAGATCGGATCGCGCTGAACGTCACTTCGGTGAACGACAATTTTGACCTAGCGGAGATTCGGATGGAAGAACGGCTTGGCGATGATGGTGCGGCCGAAACCGTGATCACAGCCAGCTATACGAGCGATACGTTCCTGACGCGTGAGGTGAGCTTCTCGGTGAAAGCGGCCGGGCTGAATTGGGAGGATGTTGGCCTGCCGGGGATTGACCCCGCCATTCTGGCCCCGGTCGTTCGGCTGAGCTGAGGTGGCAAACAAAGACCGCCGAGGGGGCTCGGCGGTCTTGTGTGGCAAGGTGCGGCGCAGACGAATTTTCTGCGAAAATTCGGAATTGCGATTTTTCTGCGAAAAATCGGTTATTCGAGTTCGATCGTGCCCGGCGGTTTCGAGGTCAGGTCATAGAACACGCGGTTCACGCCTTTCACCTCATTGATGATACGGGTCATGGTTTCGCCCATGAACTCATGGCTGAAGGGGAAGACATCCGCCGTCATGCCATCGACCGAGGTGACCGCGCGCAGCGCCACCGCGTAATCATAGGTGCGCCCGTCGCCCATCACGCCTACGGTTTTCATCGGCAGGATGGCGGCGAAGGCTTGCCAGATCTGATCATACAGCCCGTGCTTGCGGATCTGGTCGATATAGACCGCATCGGCCTCGCGCAGGATGGCGAGCTTCTCGGCGGTGATCTCGCCGGGGCAACGGATGGCCAGGCCGGGACCGGGGAAGGGGTGGCGGCCGATGAAGCTGGCGGGCAGGCCCAGTTCGCGACCCAAGGCGCGGACTTCGTCCTTGAACAGCTCGCGCAGCGGTTCGACCAGTTTCAGGCCCATTTTTTCGGGCAGGCCGCCGACATTGTGGTGCGATTTGATGGTGACCGAAGGCCCGCCCGAGAAGCTGACGCTTTCGATGACATCGGGATAAAGCGTGCCCTGGGCGAGGAATTCGGCACCCTCGATCTGGTTGGCGTATTTCTGGAACACGTCGATGAACAGGCGCCCGATGGTCTTGCGCTTCACCTCCGGGTCCGAGACGCCTTCCAGCGCGCCGAGGAACAGCGCGCTTTCATCGGCATGGATGAGGTTGAGGTTGTAATTCTCGCGGAACATGGCGACGACCTGTTCGGCCTCGTTTTTCCGCAAGAGGCCGTGATCGACGAAGACGCAGGTGAGTTGCGCGCCGATAGCCTCGTGAATCAGGATGGCGGTGACCGAACTGTCCACACCGCCCGAAAGCGCGCAGATCACCTGCTTGTCGCCCACCTGCTCGCGGATCGCGGCGATGGCCTGTTCGCGGTAGCCCGCCATGGTCCAATCGCCGGTGAAGCCCGCGAGGCGCACGAAATTCTCGTAGAGTTTCGCGCCCTTGGGGGTGTGATGCACCTCGGGGTGGAACTGCACGGCGTAGAAATTGCGCGCCACATCGGCGGTGATGGCGAAAGGCGCGTTGGGCGAGGTGCCATAGACCTCGAAGCCGGGGGCGAGTTTCGACACGTGGTCGCCGTGGCTCATCCAGACCTGTTCGTCGCCTTCCGCAAACCAGCCGTCGAGGATGGAAAGCTGCGATGCGGTGGGGGTGACGAAAGCGCGGCCAAATTCGGCGGTGCCATGGCCGCCCTCGACCGTGCCGCCGAGGCAATGCATCATCACCTGCTGGCCATAGCATATGCCCAGGATCGGCACGCCCAGATCAAACACCCCGGCGGGCGGCATCGGCGCGCCTTCGGCATAGACCGAGGCAGGCCCGCCCGAGAAGATCACCGCCTGCGGGGCGAAGGCCTTGAGGAAGGCCTCGTCCACGCGGTTGAACGGGTGGATTTCGCAATAGACGTTCAGCTCGCGCAGGCGGCGCGCAATCAGCTGCGTCACCTGAGAGCCGAAGTCGATGATGAGCAGGCGTTGATGCGGATGTGTCATGGCTGCGCCATAGCTTTGGCGGGGGCAAATCGCAAGGCGGAATCGCGGATGGGGCCGTGGCGCGGCGGGGGTTTCACACCCCCGCACCCCCGTGGGATATTTCGGCCAAGATGAAGGGGGAGATGTCGGTTTCAGGACGGAAGTGGCGGAAATGGGTGTCGGTTTTTAGCGCTTGGGCGGCATATATGGGCAAAATCGGGCGCCTTGGCGGCGTGAACGGAGGGATTCGACATGAATGATGTGGCAGCAGGCGGGCGTCGGGCGCGGGGTGGTGGGGCTGCGCGTCGGGCTGAGCGGACGGGCATCAGCTTCGAGACTGCGAAATTCATCAGCCGCAACATTCCGAATTTTGAAATCCTGAACGAGGAAGCGCTTCAGATCATCGAATGGAACGCCGAGACAGTGCTGGAGGAGGTTGGCGTCAACTTCCTTGAGAATCCCGGCGCGCTGGATCTGTGGCGCGCAGCAGGCGCCGATGTGCGCGGCGAGCGGGTGCATATTCCGCGCGGTCTGGCGCGCAAGCTCTGCGCCACCGCGCCGCGCAGCTTCACCCAACATGCCCGCAACCCCGAGCGCAATGTCGAGATCGGCGGCAAAAACCTTGTGCTGGCACCGGTTTACGGCCCGCCCTTCGTGCGTGATCTGGAAGGTGGGCGGCGCTATGCGACGATTGCCGATTTCCAGAACTTCGTGAAACTGGGCTATATGTCGAAATGGCTGCATCACAGCGGCGGCACGGTGTGCGAGCCGACCGATGTGGCGGTGAACAAGCGTCACCTCGACATGCTGCACGCCCATATGACCCTGAGCGACAAGCCCTTCATGGGCTCGGTCACCGAGCCGGTGAGGGCGCAGGATTCGATCGAGATGGCGAAGATCCTGTTTGGCGATGCCTTTGTGGATCAGAACACGGTGATGACCTCGCTGATCAACATCAACTCGCCGCTGACCTTTGATTCGGTGATGATGGGCGCGCTGGAGGTCTATGCCAGGGCCGGTCAGGCCGCGATCATCTCGCCCTTCATCGTGGGCGGGGCCATGGCACCGGTGACGGTGGCGGGCACGCTGACGCAGGTGCTGGCCGAGGTGCTGGCGGGCGTGGCCTATAGCCAACTGGTCCGCCCCGGCGCCCCGGTGATTTTCGGGGCCTTTGTGACCTCGATCGACATGAACTCGGGCGCGCCGACCTTCGGCACGCCGGAAGCGGCGCATATCACCTATGGCGCGGGGCAATTGGCGCGGCGGCTGGGTCTGCCTTACCGTTCGGGCGGGTCGTTCTGTGGCTCGAAACTGCCGGATGCGCAGGCGGCCTATGAGACCGCGAACAGCCTGAACATGGCGCTGCTGGCGGGCGTGAACTTCATGCTGCATGCCTGCGGCTGGCTGGAGGGCGGCTTGGTGTCCAGCTACGAGAAATTCGTGATGGATGCCGACCAGCTTGGCACGCTGCATCATCTGGCGCAGGGCATCATGATGGATGAGAACGGGCAGGGCATGGATGCGATCCGTGAGGTCGGCCCCGGCGGTCACTATCTGGGTTGCGCGCATACGCAGGCCAATTTCAAGAGCGCGTTCTGGCGGTCTGACCTGCTGGATTACAAGCCCTTCGAGACCTGGGACGAGGAAGGGGCGCGCGATACACAAGTGCTGGCGGCGGAGCGGGTGAAGAAGCAACTGGCCGATTATCAGGCCCCGGCGCTGGATGAGGGCATCCGCGAGGCGCTGGATGCCTATGTGGCCAGGAAGAAGGCCGCCGAGCCGGACGCTTTCATCTGAGCATTGTTTCCTGAAATGACCAAGGGGCCGGGAAATCCCGGCCCCTTTGGCATCTGTGATGCGCCATGGCAGCGGCGCTTCGGGCGGCGCTCAGACCGGGTTTTGTTGCGATTTCGGCAACAGGTTCGCTTCGCCCAACAGGGCAATCAGCACTTCGATATGACGGGTGAGCGAATATCGGGCATCACCGGCACGGCGGATCTCCTCCAGCATGTTTTCCTCGTGCAGCAGGCGCGGCAGGTTTTTTTCCGGCCCACCGGCAGCAGATTCGCGCAAAAGCCGCTTCAGATCGCGGTCGCGCTGGTAATCGGTCAGACCGAAGCGGGCGGCGCGCAGCAGCAGGGCCGGGCGGCGCAGGTCGGACAGCAAGTTGCGAAAATCGGTCATGGCAGGTCTCCCCTCATTGATGTGGAAACAATTGCATGGAACAACCCGCCGTTGCATGAGCCCGCGTTCCAGCGCGCGCCGTGGCAGCCTTTGTTTAGGATTTAGAAACAATTATGGCCCTCAGCCCGGCGATGACAGGTTTTGTTAACCACCGGGTAACCAATGGCTCCCACGGTTGCATTTGTCCAAGTCCGGGCAGGTGGACCCGGGGCCGCAGGAAACGAGACCATGGAACCTAACCTCAGCGCCGATTTCTCTCTGCCGGAATGGCTGCCCTCTGCGGTGAAGCTCTACCTTGATCACACCGAGGAAGGCCTGTCGTTGCGGGAACTGGCCCGGCGGCAAGGCGTGGCGGCCTCAACCGTCATGCGCCAGGTGCGTCGCTATGAGGCCCGCCGCGACGACCCGCTGGTCGATGAGGCGCTGGCCGCGCTGGCCCAGGTGCAGGGTTCCGCCCATTCCGCTGCCACTGGAAAGGACAAACCAGAGATGACCGCTCCGCTGCGCCAGACCGCCTTGCGCCAGACCCCTGTGACCCTTGATGAGGCGGGCATCGCCCGCGAAGGCCGCCGCGTGCTGCGCCGGCTGGCCGAACCCGGTGCCGTGCTGGCGGTGGCGCC
>CALKAA010000161.1 GCA_937983495.1 uncultured Gemmobacter sp.
CCCCGCCCGGCCGGCGGTGGAGCGGCCCGAGGCCTTGGTGGCCTCTTCCACCGCCTCCTCGATCACCGATTGCCGCGCCAGCGGATCGTCGGCCACGGCGAGTTCCACCGCCTCCAGCCGCTTGACCTCATCGCGCAGGCGCGCGGCCTCCTCGAATTCCAGATTCTCCGCCGCCTTGCGCATTTGCGCGCGCAGCGCATCAAGATGCGCCGCGAGGTTGGAGCCGACCAACGGCTTGTCCACCTTGGCCGTCACGCGCGACTGGTCAGTATCGCCCTGCCACAGCCCGGCCAGCACATCCTCGACATTCTTCTTCACGGTTTGCGGCGTGATGCCGTGCAAGCTGTTGTAAGCCATCTGCTTTTCTCGGCGCCGGTTGGTTTCGGCCAGCGCGCGCTCCATGCTGCCGGTGATGCGGTCGGCATACATGATGACCCGGCCTTCCGCATTGCGCGCAGCCCGGCCAATGGTCTGGATCAGCGAGGTCTCTGACCGCAGAAACCCTTCCTTGTCGGCATCGAGAATCGCCACCAGCCCGCATTCCGGGATGTCCAGCCCCTCGCGCAGCAGGTTGATTCCCACCAGTACGTCAAACGCGCCCAACCGCAAATCCCGAAGGATTTCAATGCGTTCAATGGTGTCGATGTCCGAGTGCATATAGCGAATGCGAATGCCCTGTTCGTGGAAATATTCCGTCAGGTCTTCGGCCATGCGCTTGGTCAGCGTGGTGACCAGCACCCGCAACCCCTGCGCCGCCACGCGGCGAATCTCGTCCAGCAGGTCGTCCACCTGCATATCGACGGGGCGAATTTCAACCACCGGGTCCAAAAGGCCGGTCGGGCGGATCACCTGTTCGGCAAAAACGCCACCCGCCTGCTCCATCTCCCAGGCCGCGGGCGTGGCGCTCACGAAAATCGACTGCGGGCGCATCGCGTCCCATTCCTCGAATTTCAGTGGCCGGTTGTCCATGCAGGAGGGCAGGCGGAAGCCATGTTCCGCCAGCGTGAACTTGCGCCGATAGTCGCCGCGATACATGCCGCCGATCTGCGGCACCGAGACGTGGGATTCATCTGCAAAAACAATGGCATTGTCAGGGATGAATTCAAACAGCGTGGGCGGCGGCTCGCCCGGCGCGCGCCCCGTCAGATAGCGCGAGTAATTCTCGATCCCGTTGCAGACGCCGGTCGCCTCCAGCATCTCCAGATCGAAATTGGTGCGCTGTTCCAGCCGCTGCGCCTCCAGCAGTTTGCCATCGGCTACCAATTGCTCAAGCCGTTGTTTCAGCTCCAGTTTGATGCCCTTGATCGCCTGCTGCATGGTGGGGCGCGGGGTCACATAATGGCTGTTGGCATAGATGCGGATCTGCTTGAACACATCGGTTTTCGCACCGGTGAGCGGGTCGAACTCCACGATGCTTTCCAGCTCCGGCCCAAAGAACGAGAACCGCCAGGCCCGATCCTCAAGGTGGGCGGGCCAAACCTCCAGGCTGTCGCCCCGCACGCGGAACGAGCCACGGGCAAAGCCCGCATCGTTGCGGCGATATTGCTGCGCGACCAATTCGCCAATCACCTGCCGCTGTTCATACATCTGCCCCACGATCAGGTCTTGCGTCATGGCCGAATAGGTCTCGACCGAGCCGATGCCGTAGATGCACGACACTGAGGCCACGATGATCACATCGTCGCGTTCCAGCAGCGCCCGGGTGGCCGAGTGGCGCATCCGGTCGATCTGTTCGTTGATCTGGCTCTCCTTCTCGATATAGGTGTCAGAGCGCGCGACATAGGCTTCGGGTTGGTAGTAATCGTAATAGCTTACGAAATACTCAACGGCGTTTTCGGGGAAGAAGCCCTTGAATTCGCCGTATAATTGCGCGGCCAGCGTCTTGTTGGGGGCCAGGATGATGGCCGGGCGCTGCGTCTCCTCGATGATCTTGGCCATGGTGAAGGTCTTGCCGGTGCCGGTTGCCCCCAGCAGCACCTGGTCATGCTCGCCCGCCAGAACCCCCGCCGTCAGCTCAGCAATTGCCTTGGGCTGATCGCCCGCAGGTTGGAACGGCGTTTGCATGACAAAACGCTTGCCGCCCTCCAGCTTGGGGCGGGTCAGCACGTCGGGGCGGATCGAGGGGGCGTTGGTATTGTTGTGGGGCATGGCGACTCGCTGCACTATGCGCTCAAAATGATCTGTTTTTGTTCCTGTTCAAGGGCTGTTATCGCCAATTCTTAACCTTTTCACAGGCAAGATTGCGAATGCGTCAAGAAAAACTGATCAATTTTTCAGATTATTCAGGTCAATTGTGCATCTTTTGGTTGCAAAGCGTCCAAGCTGGCGGCAGAGTGAAGGGGCAAGCAACGCACTGTCGGCTGGTCGCACCACACCCACCCCACACCCCAAGGCCAGCCGACAGGACTTGCAAATGAAAAAGGGCCGGATCATCCGGCCCTTTTCTCATGTTGCCGCAGGGGGTTAGCCCTGCAAGGTCCGCACCCCATAGCCTTCGCTGCGGGCCTTCATCGCGGCGACGGCGGCGATGGCGGCGGCGGCTGTGGTGAAATAGGGGATCTTGTCCATCAGCGCCACGCGGCGAATGTCGCGGCTGTCGGCAATGGCCTGCGTGCCTTCGGTCGTGTTCATCACCAGCGAAATCTCGTTGTTTTTCAACGCATCCACGATGTTCGGGCGGCCTTCATAGACCTTGTTCACCGGGGCCGAGGCCACGCCCTGCGCCGAGAGCCAGGCCGCCGTGCCGCGGGTGGCGACGATCTGGAAGCCAAGGCCCACCAGCCCGCGCGCCGCATCGGCCATGGCCTCGGTCTTGTCCATGTCCTTGATCGACAGGAACACCTTGCCGCTTTCCGGCAGCATAGTGCCTGCCCCCATCTGCGCCTTCAGGAAGGCCAGCGCAAAGCTGCGGTCCCAGCCCATCACCTCGCCGGTCGAGCGCATTTCCGGCCCCAAAAGCGGGTCTACGCCGGGGAAGCGGGCGAAGGGCAGCACGGCTTCTTTCACGCTGAACCAGGGCGTGATCGGGTTGGCCAGCGTCATCGCATCGGCCAGCGGCAGCACGGTATCGGGGCCGACGCCAGCCGCATAGGGCGCCCGTTCAGGGAAGTTCGACAGCGGCTCGCCCGCCATCAGACGCGCGGCGATCGAGGCAATCGCGCTATCGGTGGCCTTGGCGACAAAAGGCACAGTGCGCGAGGCGCGCGGGTTCACTTCCAGAACGTAAATCACACCATCCTTGATGGCGAATTGCACGTTCATCAGGCCCACCACATGCAGGGCGCGCGCCATCAGCACGGTCTGGCGCTTCAGCTCCTCCACCACATCCGCGCTCAGCGAATGGGGCGGCAGGCAGCAGGCGCTGTCGCCCGAATGCACGCCCGCTTCTTCGATATGCTCCATGATGCCCGCGACATGCACGTTCTCGCCATCGCAGAGCGCATCCACATCCACCTCGATGGCACCCGACAGATAGCTGTCGAGCAGCACCGGCGTATCGCCCGAAACCTGCACGGCGGTGGCGATATAGCGCTCCAACTGCTCATCGCTGCGCACAATCTCCATCGCGCGGCCGCCCAGCACGAAGGAGGGACGAATGACCAGCGGATAGCCCACTTGGCCCGCCACGGCAAAGGCCTCGTCGCGGCTCCGCGCCGTGCCATTCACCGGCTGTTTCAGGCCCAGATCGTTCAGCAATTTCTGGAACCGCTCGCGGTCTTCGGCCAGATCAATCGCATCCGGCGTGGTGCCCAGAATCGGAATGCCCTCCTCATGCAGCGCATTGGCCAGTTTCAGCGGCGTTTGCCCGCCGAACTGCACGATCACCCCATGCAGCGTGCCGTTCTCCTGCTCCACCCGCAGGATTTCCAGCACATGTTCCAGCGTCAGCGGCTCGAAATACAGCCGGTCCGAGGTGTCATAATCGGTCGAAACCGTCTCGGGGTTGCAGTTGACCATGATCGTCTCATAGCCCTGCGCAGTCAGCGCAAAGCAGGCATGGCAGCAGCAATAATCGAACTCGATCCCTTGCCCGATCCGGTTCGGGCCACCGCCAAGGATGACCACCTTCTTGGCGTTCGACGGGCGGCTTTCGCATTCCACATCGCCCATCGCGGGGGCCTCATAGGTGGAATACATATAGGGGGTCTGGGCCTCGAATTCGGCGGCGCAGGTGTCGATGCGCTTGAACACCGCCTTCACGCCCAGATTGCGACGGGCGCGGCGCACCTGGCCTTCATCACGGCCCGTGAGCTTCGCCAGGCGGGCATCGGTGAAGCCCATCATCTTGACCGCGCGCAGGCCTTCTGCCGTTACCGGCAGGCCATTGGCGCGAATTTCCGTTTCCATGTCAATGATTTCGCGAATGCGCAACAGGAACCACGGATCAAACGAGGTCACCTGCTGGATCTCGTCATTGGTCAGCCCATGGCGCATCGCCTGCGCAATCACGCGCAGACGGTCGGGCGTCTGCATGCCAAGCGCCTTGAAGATCGAGGCCTTGTCCGGCGCGCCCGGAATGGCAAGCTCGTCAAAGCCCGACAGCCCGGTTTCCAATGAGGCCAGCGCCTTTTGCAGCGATTCATGGATGGTGCGGCCAATCGCCATCACCTCGCCCACCGATTTCATCGCCGTGGTCAGGTTGTTTTCCGAACCGGGGAACTTTTCAAAAGCGAACCGCGGGATCTTGGTCACCACATAGTCGATCGACGGCTCGAACGACGCGGGCGTGACCTTGGTGATGTCGTTATCCAGCTCGTCCAGCGTGTAACCCACGGCCAGTTTGGCGGCGATTTTCGCAATCGGGAAGCCGGTGGCCTTCGAGGCCAGCGCCGAGGACCGCGACACGCGCGGGTTCATCTCGATCACGACCATACGGCCATCGGCCGGGTTGATCGCCCATTGCACATTCGACCCGCCGGTCTCCACGCCGATCTCGCGCAGCACGGCAATCGAGCCGTTGCGCATGATCTGATATTCCTTGTCGGTCAGGGTCAGCGCCGGGGCCACGGTGATCGAATCGCCGGTATGCACGCCCATCGGGTCGATGTTTTCGATGGCGCAGACGATGATGGCGTTATCCTTGCGGTCGCGCACCACCTCCATCTCATATTCTTTCCAGCCCAGCAGCGATTCATCGACCAGAACCTGCGCGACAGGCGAGGCCTCAAGGCCCGATTTCACGATGGCCTCATAATCATCGCGGTTATAGGCCACGCCCCCGCCGGTGCCGCCCAGCGTGAAGGCCGGGCGGATGATCGCGGGCAGACCGACATATTCAAGCTGGGTCATCGCCTCGGCCACACCGGCCGCGATGTCGAACTTGCCGTTCACCTTAGGGGCGGCAATGATGGTGGCCTTGGGGTTTTCAAGGCCCAGCCGATCCATCGCCTCGCGGAACAGCTTGCGATCTTCTGCCATTTCAATGGCGTGACGATTGGCGCCAATCAGCTTGACGTTGAACTTTTCCAACACGCCCATGTCATCCAGCGCCAGCGTGGTGTTCAAACCGGTCTGGCCGCCCATGGTGGGCAGGATCGCGTCGGGGCGCTCTTTCTCGATGATCTTGGCGACCACTTCGGGGGTGATTGGTTCGATATAGGTGGCATCGGCCAGGCCCGGATCGGTCATGATCGTCGCAGGGTTGGAGTTCACGAGGATGACCCGATAGCCTTCCTCGCGCAGGGCCTTGCAGGCCTGTGCGCCGGAATAGTCGAACTCGCAGGCCTGCCCGATCACAATGGGGCCTGCACCGATGATCATGATCGAGGAGATATCGGTTCTTTTCGGCATGGTGGCCCCCGTATTTGGCCCGCCGCGCCCCTTGGGGGCCGGAGGACAGGATTCTAAGCATCGCGCAAATTGTCGGGGGTTATAGTCAGCGCAGGCCGGGGCGCAAGAGCCTATCGCCGCACATCCGACGCATCCGGTCGCTTGCGCACTGGCCGTGGGGCAGGGCGAGTGCTAAATCCCGCCTCAGCAACAGGAGAGCAAGGCGTGATCCTTCTGGAACATGG
>CALKAA010000162.1 GCA_937983495.1 uncultured Gemmobacter sp.
GCACGCAACCAGCCCAGACCGGCGCGATAGGCCAGCCCCAAGCCCAGCAGCGCCCCCAGCACCAGCCAGGGCCGCGCATCGCCGCCAAGCGCCGCCCGCATGGGGCCTGCAGGCAGGACCAGAAGTGCCAGCACCACCAGCGCCCAAAGCCCGGCAACCGCCGCAAGCCTTTGCCGCAGCGGCACCCCCATGGCCCAGCCAATGGCCCAAACCGTTGCAAAGGCCAGGAAAACCAGTGCCATCAGCGCCGCCCCGTCGAACCGAAGCCACCTTCGCCGCGTTCGGTCTCGCTTAAATGTTCCACCACGGCAAAGCGCGCCTGCACCACCGGGGCCACGATCATCTGCGCGATCCGGTCGCCATGCTGCACCGTAAACGGCCCCTCGCCCAGATTGACCAAGGCCACCCCCAAAGGCCCGCGATAATCGCTGTCGATGGTGCCGGGCGTATTGGGCAGCGTGATGCCATGTTTCAGCGCAAGGCCAGACCGGGGCCGGATCTGCACCTCGTAACCCATTGGAATTTCAATGCGAAATCCGGTCGGAACGATCAGCCGCTGCATCGGTTGCAGGGTGATCCCCGCCGCACGGTCAGTCTCGGGCAGATTGGCGCGGATGTCGGCACCTGCCGCGCCGGGGGTTTCATAGCTGGGCAGGGGCAGGTTTCGATCCGCCCAATCCTCCCAAACCACGCGCAATTCCGGTGCCATGATGCCCTCCCCGTTTTGCTTTTCATGGGCCATTTTTCATGGGCCAGACGGGCGGCAAAGGCAAGCTATTGCCGGATCACAATCTCGGCCGCCACGCTGCCTTGCAGCACGCGGCGGGCATTGGGAATGTCATTCGACAGGGCCCGCGCCTCCGCCGCCGCCGCGTCATGGCCATGGTCCAGCCAGCGGCGGATCAACCGGCGCTCCAGCTCCACCTCGGGCACTTCCAGCGCCACAGTCAGATCGTAAAGCGCGCGGGCCTCAGACCAAGGCGCGGCCTCCAGCAGAAGGTAATTCCCTTCCACAATCAGGATCTTATCCGCAGGCCCCACCACATCGCCGCCCGCGCGCGCCAGATCGAGGCCCCGATCAAAGACCGGGATCACCACCTCCGCCTCGGCCCGCAGGCGTCGGATCAGATGCACGAAACCCAAGGCATCGAAACTTTCGGGGCAGCCCTTGCGCGCGCGCAAGCCCCGGGCGTCAAGCACTTGATTATCCAGATGAAACCCGTCCATCGGCACCACACGGGCACCCATACCCAAGGCCGCAACCACCGCCTCGGCCAGGGTGGATTTCCCCGCCCCGGGCGGACCGGCAAGGGCGGTGATGAACCGCCCCTGCCCACTTGCGCGTTGCCGGATCAGCCCGGCCAAAGCCTCCGGTGTCATGCCTCTTCCGTCACGCCTTCGGGCAGTTTCGCCCCGGTCATGAAGGCCACCGCATCCGACATCGAATACTCGCCCGGCTTGATGACACAGAGCCTGCGCCCCAAGCGGTGAATATGGATTCTGTCTGCCACTTCAAACACATGCGGCATGTTGTGCGAGATCAGGATGATCGGAATCCCGCGCGCCCGCACATCGCGGATCAGCTCCAGCACGCGGCGGCTTTCCTTCACGCCAAGCGCCGCCGTCGGCTCGTCCAGGATCACCACCTTGGAGCCGAAGGCCGCCGCCCGCGCCACCGCAACCCCCTGCCGCTGACCGCCCGAAAGCGTCTCGACCGGCTGGTTGATGTTCTGAATGGTCATCAGCCCAAGTTCGTTCAGCTTGGCGCGGGCGAAGCTCTCCATCGCCGGGCGATCCAGCTGGCGGAACAGGCTGCCCATGAGGCCCGGCTTGCGCAGCTCGCGCCCCATGAACATGTTATCCGCAATCGACAGCGCGGGCGACATGGCGAGCGTCTGATAGACGCATTCGATGCCATGGGCGCGGGCATCCAGCGGGCTGCTGAACTGCACGGGCTTGCCATCCAGCGTGATCTCGCCCTCATCGGGTTGCACGGCACCCGACAAGGCTTTGATAAGGCTTGATTTTCCGGCCCCGTTATCCCCGATCACCGCCAGAATCTCGCCCGGCATCAGATCGAAATCGCAATGGTTCAGCGCGGTCACCTTGCCGTAACGCTTGACCAGACCACGCGCCTTGAGAAGAGGTTCTTGCGTCATGCCGAAGCCTTTCTGATCCACTGATCCACCGCCACGGCGAGGATGATGAGCATACCAATCAGGAAGAAGGTCCATTGCGGGTCGGTGCCGACCATTTTCAGGCCCATCTCGAACACGCCCACGATCAGCGCGCCAAAGAACATGCCGACGATGGAGCCGCGCCCGCCGAACAGGCTGATCCCGCCGATCACCACCGCCGTGATGGATTGGATATTGCCAAGCTGCCCGGTCGAGGCCGTGGGCGACACACTGCCGAAGCGGCCAATCATCACCCAGCCCGCGATGGCGCAGAACAGCCCGGCCAGCGCATAAACCTGAATGAGAATGCGCTTGGTCTGCACCCCTGCCAGCTCTGCTGCATCCGGGTCATCGCCCACGGCATAGACATGGCGCCCCCAGGCCGTGTGACGCAGCACATAGGCCATGATCGCCACCAGCGCGACCATCAGGAACACCGCATAAAGCACCTTCACGCCACCGGGCTGGATCGAACCGCCCCAGAATTGCAGCGCAGGGGCCTGTGCCGCGATGTCAGAGGACCGGATCGTTTCATTGGCCGAAAAGATGAAGTTGGAGGCCAGCAAAATCTGCCAGGTGCCCAGCGTCACGATGAAGGGCGGCAGTTTCACCTTGGCCACCAGCCAGCCATTCGCAAAGCCCATGGCCGTTCCCAAGGCCAGGCCAATCGCGATGGAGACCGGGGCGGGAATGCCGAAACGGAAGGTCATCTGTCCCATCAGCACCGAAGAAAACACCGCAATCGCGCCCACCGACAGGTCAATGCCCGCCGTCAGCACCACGATGGATTGCGCGCAGCCGATGATCCCCACGATGGCGATCTGCTGCAAAATCGTTGAAAGCGTGGTCGCCTTGAAGAAATTCGGCGACAGCAGGCCAAAGATGATCAGCGCCACCACCAGCACGATCATCGGCACCGCCGAGGGCGTTTGATGCAGCCAATGCTGCAATTTCTTCAATGCGGTCTTTTCGTCCTGAAACTCCGCCACCTTCTCCGAGGCACCTTTCAGGCCCTCCTCGAAACTGGTTGCGGCTTTTGGTTCGGATGCCATGGTCACATTCCCCCTTCGTGCCCCGCGCTTTTCGTTGCGCGCATGGGTCACACCTGCGGCGCGTGGGCGCCACTTGTGACAAGGGCGGCACCGCCCGATGGGGGGCCGCCCTTGAGTGAGGTTCTCAGACCGACCGGGGGTCGGTCAACAGGCGATCAGCCCCAGCACAGTTCCGTGCCCTTGGCGGTGTCGATCGACTCGACGCCCGCGGCGGGTTTGTCGGTGATCAGCGCCACGCCGGTATCGAAGAAGGCCTTGCCTTCGGTCGGGGCGGGCTTGGTGCCATCGGCGGCGAATTTCGCAATCGCCTCCACACCCAGCGAGGCCATTTGCAGCGGGTATTGCTGCGAGGTGGCGCCGATGATGCCATCCTTCACATTGGCCACACCGGGGCAGCCGCCGTCTACCGACACGATCAGCACGTCTTTTTCGCGGCCAATGGCTTTCAGCGCCTCATAGGCACCGGCAGCCGAGGGCTCGTTGATCGTGTAGACCACGTTGATTTCCGGGTCTTTGGCCAGCAGGGTTTCCATGGCCTTCAGCCCGCCCTCCTCGTTGCCAGCGGTGACCTCGTTGCCCACGATGCGCGGATCGGTCTCATCGCCCCATTTGTTCGGGTCGGCCAGATCAATGCCAAAGCCTTGCAGGAAGCCCTGGTCGCGCAGCACGTCCACCGAAGGTTGCGAGATGGCGAGGTCGAGCAGCGCGATCTTGGCATCCGCCGCCTTGTCGCCCAGCGTCGCCTTGGCCCATAGACCGATCAGCAGGCCGGCCTGGAAATTGTCGGTGGCAAAGGTCGCATCCGCCGCGTCGATCGGGTCAAGGGGCGTATCCAGCGCGATGACCAGCAGGCCCGCATCGCGGGCAGCTTTCACCGAATCCACAATCGCCTTGGTGTCGGAGGCGGTGATCAGAATACCCTTGGCACCATCGGCGATGCAGGCTTCCACAGCCGCCACCTGGGCCTCATGGTCGCCGTCGATCTTGCCGGCATAGGATTTCAGGGTCACACCCAGCTCGGCCGCCTTGGCTTCGGCACCCTCTTTCATCTTCACGAAGAAGGGGTTGGTGTCGGTCTTGGTGATCAGGCAGGCCGAAACGCCATCGGCCATGGCCGGAGCCGCTGAGATCAGCGCAAGACCAGCCGCGCCCAGAAGGGCTTTCGCTTTCAGTTTCATAGTGTTCCTCCCAAGGAAACCGGGGCCCTGCCCCTTCTTTTGCCAAGCCCGCGGCGCCTCTCACCTCGCCGCGACCTTCGCCAGAAAGCCTGATTCCCGCCGCTGCGTCAAGATAAATAAATCAGTCTGAATTATTATTGACAGCGCAAGCCGGGACGCTCAGTCTGGCAAGACGCGTTCGCGCATCGCCCCAAACGCGGGCAACGGCGACAGAAGGAAGGCAAGACCCATGCTCATCGGCATTCCACCCCTGCTGGGGCCCGATCTGCTCTTTACATTGCGCGCCATGGGTCATGGCGACGAAATCGCGCTGGTCGATGGCAATTACCCGGCGCAGGCCCATGCGCAGCGGCTGGTGCGGGCCGATGGGCACGGGCTTGAGGCGGTGCTGGCCGCCATCCTTCACGTCATGCCACTGGACGGCGATGTGCCCGCGCCGATCCTGCGCGCCAGCCTCAACAATGACCCGGCGCAATCCGGCCCGATCCATGCCCGCATCGACGCGCTGGCCGCCCGCCATGGCGTCACCGCACAACCGCTGGCCGGGGCCGATCTCTACCCCCGCATCCGCGCCGCCCATACCATCGTCGCCACCAGCGAATCCGCCCTCTTTGCCAATGTCATCTTGCGCAAAGGGGTGATCGGCAGCCCGCCGCCACGCTAGAGCCTCTTGCAGCGGCAGGGCAAAGCCGCCAAGGGTCGTCAGCCATGTCAGGGAGGACAGCTTGCGCCAGACCGAAGACACCCCGGACCGCACCCCGACCGATGCAGGGGTTCCCCCGCTCGCCGCACGCGGCTCCAATCAGTCGGGCATGCGCGCACATAACGAGCGTCTGGTGCTCAGCCTCGTGCGGCAACATGGCGCGCTGGCCAAATCCGACATCGCCCGCATGACCGGCCTCTCGGCCCAGACCGTCTCTGTCATCATGCGCGCGCTGGAGCAGGACGGCCTCTTGCAAAAGGGCGAGCCACAGCGGGGCCGCATCGGCCAGCCCTCGGTGCCGATGTCGCTGGCCGCTGACGGCGCGTTTTTCCTGGGCCTCAAGATCGGGCGGCGTTCGGCCGATCTCAGCCTCGTCGATTTCACCGGTCAGTTGCGCGGCACCCTGCGCCGCATCTACCGCTATCCCACGCCCGATGCCGTGCTGGCCTTTGCCGCCGAGGCTATCCCGCAGTTGACCGCCAGCCTGCCCGAGGCCCTGCGCGACCGCATCGCCGGCATGGGCGTCGCCATGCCCTTCCAACTCTGGAGCTGGGTGGCCTATCTCGGTGCCCCGCAGGCCGAGATGGACGCCTGGCGCAGCCGCGACATCCAGCGCGAGTTGACCGAGGTGGCGGGCATGCCCGTTACCGTGCAGAATGACGCGACCGCCGCCTGCGGGGCCGAGCTGGTCTTTGGCACTGGCGAAAAGCCCAATGATTTCCTGTATTTCTACTGCGGAACCTTCATCGGCGGCGGGCTGGTGCTGAATGGGCAATTGTTCACCGGGCGCACCGGCAATGCCGCAGGCGTCGGCCCCATGCCGGTGCCCGGCCCCGATGGCCGGATGCGGCGGCTGATGACGCTGTCCTCGCTTTCGACCCTCGCCGCCGCGATGGATGCGGCGGGCGAGCCCTCCGACGGGCTGTGGGAAAACCCCGAAGGCTGGCAGATCAGCGCCCCCGTGCTGGAACGCTGGCTGGAGGATGCCGCACAGGGCCTCGCCGCCGCCATCCTCTCGGCCACCTCGCTTCTGGAAATCGGCGCCGTGCTGATTGACGGCTGGATGCCCGCCTGGCTGCGTGCCGCCCTCACCGAACGGGTGCGCGAAGCCTTCCACCGCCTCGATCTGGCCGGGATCGAACCGCCCGAGATCCGCGAGGAGATCGGAAGAGC
>CALKAA010000163.1 GCA_937983495.1 uncultured Gemmobacter sp.
GACCACCGAGATCTACACTCTTTCCCTACACGACGCTCTTCCGATCTGCACCGGGAAGTTGACCGAGGCTGCCAGACCAAAGGCCAGACCCACCATGAAGGCGATGTTCTGATCCTCGAAGGCCAGACCCAGCACGATGGCCAGCGCCCCCAGAACCAGCGTGGCGATGCGGCTGACGCGCATCTCCTCCTTGTCGGTCGCCTTGCCCTTGCGGATCACCCGGGCATATAGGTCATGGCTGACCGCAGAGGCCCCCGACAATGCGAGGCCCGACACCACGGCGAGGATGGTGGCAAAGGCCACAGCCGAGATGAAGCCGAGGAAGACATTGCCGCCCACCACCTCGGACAGGTGGATCGCCGCCATATTGCCCCCGCCCAGAATGGCACCTTCGGCATCCAGATAGGCCGGGTTGGTGCCGACCAGCGTGATGGCCAGAAAGCCGATGGTCACAGCCAGGATGAAGAAATACCCAATGAAGCCAGTGGCATAGAACACCGACTTCCGCGCCGCCTTGGCATCGGGCACGGTGAAGAAGCGCATCAGGATATGCGGCAGACCCGCCGGGCCACACATCAGCGCCAGACCCAGCGAAATGGCGGTGACCGGATCGGGGATCGAGGAGGAGAGCTTCAGGATGTCGCCCTGCGCGGCGTGATTGTCCAGCGCTGCGCGCATCATCGTCTCGGGCGAGAAGCCGAAATGCGACAGCCCCAGCACCACCAGCACCGTGCAGCCTCCCAGCAAGAGCACCGCCTTCACGATCTGCACCCAGGTCGTCGCCAGCATGCCGCCAAAGGTGACATAGGCCATCATCAGCACGCCAACCAGCACCACCGCATAGGCGTAATCCAGCCCGAACAGCAGCTGGATCAGCTTGCCCGCCCCCACCATTTGCGCGATCAGGTAGAAGATCACCACCGTCAGCGCGCCCGAGGCCGCCAGCGTGCGGATCTTGCCCTGATCAAAGCGGAAAGAGGCCACATCGGCAAAGGTGTATTTGCCCAGATTGCGCAGCCGTTCTGCGATCATGAACAGGATCAGCGGCCAGCCCACGGTCCAGCCCACGGTGTAGAACACGCCGTCCACGCCCTTGCCGAACACCATCCCCGACACACCCAGAAAGGCCGCCGCCGACATGTAATCGCCAGCAATCGCCAGCCCGTTCTGGAAGCCGGTGATGCCGCCCCCCGCCGTGTAGAAATCCGAGGTGGAGCGCGTGCGCCGCGCGGCCCAGGCCGTCAGCACCAGTGTCGCCGCCACAAAGAACAGGAACATGGCGATGGCGGTGATGTTCATCGAACGCTGCGCGACATCACCCTCGATGGCCCCACCGGCGGCAAGCGCCGCCCCCGCCGCCAGCAGTGCGGCAGCAGACAGAAACAGCAGCCGGGTCATGCGCCTTGCCCCCCGCGAATGGCGTCTTGCGCCAGCCGGTCGAACTCGCCGTTGGCGCGTGCGGTGTAGATGCCGGTCATCGCAAAGGCGAAAATCTGGATGCAGAAGCCCGCGATCAGCCCGACGCACCAGGCCGAAGTGCCAAACAACGGTGCCGAGAACAGCGCGGGCTGGGTCACCGCCACCAGCACGAAGGCGGCATAGACCGCCAGCACGATCAGGCTCAGGGTGATGGAGAAACGGTTGCGCCGCGCGATCAGTTGGTGAAACCGGGGATTGTTCAGGATCTTCTCATGGATCGGGTCCATGGCTGCCTCCTTTCAGGTCAAGACGGCTCCGCAGTATACTTTCGTATACCGGGCGCAACCCGAAACAATCCTGCGCGCAGCAAAATTGCGCTGCAATGCCGCATCGTTAGCGCTAGCGTAAAACGTGAAATCTAAGCACATGATTTATATGCTTAAAAATTCATCTCTCACCCTGGCCGCAGGGGCGAGCGATATGCGACCTGATTCGCGGATGCTGCGATGCGGTCGTCAGACCTGATAGTAGTCGCGATACCAGGCCACGAAGCGACGCACGCCCTCGCGGATGTCGGTGCGGGGCAACGGGCCGGTCAGCGCCTTGATCAGCGTGGCATCGGCCCAGGTGGCGGGCACATCGCCGGGCTGCATCGGCAGCATGCTTTTCTGCGCCGCGCGCCCGGTGGCGGCTTCGATGGCGGCCACGAACTCCATCAACTGCACCGGTGCGCCATTGCCGATATTGACCACCCGCCAAGGGGCCACGGGCGAGAGGCTGTCGGCCGCGCCCACTGGCTCCTTGCCCGGAACCGCGTCGATCAGGCGCAGGATTCCTTCGACAAGATCATCAATATAGGTGAAATCCCGGCGCATATCGCCGTGGTTGTAAACCTCAATCGCCTCGCCGTTCAGAATGGCCTTGGTGAATTTGAACAGCGCCATATCGGGGCGGCCCCAAGGGCCATAGACGGTGAAAAAGCGGAACATCGTCACCGGCAGCGCGTAAAGATGGGCGTAGCTATGCGCCATCGCCTCCGTCGCCTTCTTGGTGGCGGCGTAAAAGCTCATCTGGTGATCGGCCTTATGGGTTTCGGCATAGGGCATGGTCTCATTGGCCCCAAAGACCGAGCTGGTGGAGGCCAGCAGCATATGCGTGGGCGGGAAGGTGCGGGCGGCCTCCAGCAGCTCGAAGGTGCCGATCAGATTGGCCTCGACGTAAGAGCGCGGCGCGTCGATCGAATAGCGCACCCCGGCCTGGGCGGCCAGATGCACCACCACATCGGGGCGGAAGTCTTCCATCAGCCCGCGCAGCAGGCCGGGCGTTTCCAGCAGGCCCTCGACGGCGCGGAAGCCGGGATGCTGGCTCAACATGGCATGGCGGCGCTGTTTCAACGCCACATCGTAATAATCGGACATGCCGTCAAGGCCCAGCACCTGCCAGCCCTCGGCCAGCAGCCGCTGGCACAGATGATAGCCGATGAACCCCGCCGAACCCGTTACAAATGCCTTGCGTGCCAAAGCCTTACCCTTTTCGTTATGTGCCGGGCCTCAGAACCGCGTCGCCGCATAGGGCGCCAGATCCAGCCCGGCCTCGCGGCCTGCGATCATGTCGGCTGCGATCCGTGCCGTGATCGGGGCCAAAGTCAAGCCGATATGGCCATGCCCGAAGGCATGGATCACATTTGCGCCGCCGCGCGACGGGCCGATCACCGGCAGGCTGTCGGGCATCGACGGGCGAAAGCCCATCCAGTCGCGGCTGGGTTCCGGCAGATCCGGGAAAATCGCGCGGGCACCTTCCAGCAGGCGGGCAAGGCGATCCGGCCAGGGCGGCGCGCTGAGGCCGCACAGCTCCACCGTGCCGGC
>CALKAA010000164.1 GCA_937983495.1 uncultured Gemmobacter sp.
CACGGCTTTGCCGCCAGCGCGCGCCGCCGCGCCGACCGGGTGCCGCTCAGCCTGCATGAGATCGGAGCCTCCAGCATGGTGTTCCAGCGCCGCCATGCGCCAGAACGGTTTTGGGCCGAAGGGCTGGAACATCTGCGCGCCGAACAGCGCCGCCGCGCCCTGCGGCTCATGGTGCAGGGCAGGATCGAGCCGCGCGACGTGGAGCAGCTTCTGGCCTCTCTGGAGGCCGGGTTGAGCGAAGGCGGTGCCCGTCCCTTGCCCGATCTGCCCCCGCTCGACACCACGAGCGGCATTTTCCAGCCGATGCCTGGCACCGGTTCGCGCCCCGGCCAATTGATCGCGGGTCGCCCCTGGCAGCGCGCGCAGTTGGAGGCACAGGCTCGCACCGCTACTGCCGCAGGCGCTATTGCGACCATCATCTGCCTGTCCCCCAGCCCCCGCCGCCACCGCATGCGCTTTCGCTCCGAAGGCTGGTGGGAGCAGAATGGCGGCCTGTTCGGGGCCTCGGATCGCCGCGACCCGGCCTTCCGGTGGTGGCGCTTCGCCGATCGGATCACACGCGAGGTTTCACTTTGGGCGAAACTCCGCCCAGAATGACGCAAACAGGATAATGCAGGGCTCAATCTGGCTTGCGATGCGCTCTGGCCTTCGTCACAAGGGGCCAAACCCGCTTCCCGGCAGGCAAGAGACAGAGCTTCGGCTTTGATTTTCGCTGCGCAGTCACGAATTTTCCCCTATTGTGACGGGCAATCGCCGGGCAGGTGATGCATAAGAACGACCCTCAGAGAATCGAGTCATAAGTATGAAATCCAGAAAGGTCACCAAGGCAGTCTTCCCCGTGGCAGGCATGGGAACGCGCTTCCTGCCCGCCACCAAGTCGATCCCGAAAGAGATCATGACACTGGTTGACCGCCCCCTGATCCAATACGCCATCGACGAAGCCCGCGCCGCCGGGATCAAGGAATTCATCTTCGTCACCTCGCGTGGGAAGTCGGCACTGGAAGATTACTTCGACCACGCACCGGAGCTGGAAAGCACGCTCAAGCGTGCGGGCAAGACTGATCTGCTTGAAACGCTGAAATCCACCAATATGGACAGCGGGGCCATTGCCTATGTGCGCCAGAACCGCCCGATGGGCCTGGGCCATGCCGTATGGTGCGCGCGCCGCCTTGTGGGCAACGAACCCTTCGCGGTTCTGCTGCCGGACGATGTGATCGCCGCCGAAAAGCCTTGCCTGCAACAGATGGTCGAGGCCTATGAGGCCACCGGCGGCAATATGGTCGCCGCCATGGAAGTGCCGCCCGCCAAGGCCAGCAGCTATGGCGTGCTGGATATTGACGAGGACATGGGCAACATGGTCCGCGCCAAAGGCATGGTGGAAAAGCCGAAAGCCGAGGAGGCCCCGTCGAACCTCGCGGTGATCGGGCGCTATATCCTGTCGCCCAAGGTCATGACGAACCTGAACAAGATGAAACAGGGTGCCGGTGGCGAGATTCAACTGACCGATGCCATCGCCGAGGAAATCGGCCCCGAGGGCACTGGCGTTTACGGCTTCCGCTTCCGGGGCCAGCGCTATGATTGCGGCTCCAAGGCCGGGTTCCTGCAAGCGACCGTGGCCTTCGGCATGTCGCGCCCCGATTTGCAGGACGAGTTCACCTCTTACCTGCATGACGTGGTGGCACAGCAGAAAGCTGCACAGTAACAGGCGCTTGCAGCCATGGCCCCCGCGCATCTGCTGGACCTGACACGGCTGGTGTCGCGGTTGGGTCGCGCAGCGCTGACAGGGGTTGATCGGGTCGAACTGGCCTGGGCCGAAAGATTGCTGGAGGGGGAGGCCTGCGAGGGCATCCCCCTTTTTGCACTGGTGCGCACCGCCTGGGGCTTTTGCCTGCTGGACCGGCGCGGCGTGGAAAAGGTGCTGGCGGTGACCCATGGGGCCGCCTTGGGCAAGGCCGATCTGCTCGGCCGGATCAGCCGCCGGAACGCCCCGCTCCGTGCCCGTGCCGAGGCCCTGGCCCGGCGCGAAAGTGTCATGCGCTGTACCGTTCCGGGGCTGGCGCGGATGCTGCGTCGCCTGCCATCTGGCACAACCTATTTCAACATGGGCCATGCCAACCTGACGCCGCGGGTGATGGCGGCGCAGCGTGGGCCGCGGGTGGTGTTGATCCATGACACCATCCCTCTGGATCACCCGGAGTTCACCCGCCCCGGCGTTCCGCAAGTCTTTGCCCGCAAGCTGGCTGCCGCCACCCATGCCGATCTGATCGTGCATACGGCCCAGGCCACGCGGGTTCTGACCGAAGCGCAGATGGCGCGGTTTGGCCCCCTGCCCGCCGGGGTGGTGGCACCGCTGGGCGTTGGCCTGCCGGCCGCTGGTGGCTTTGACCTGCCAGGCCTGGATCGGAACCGCCCCTTTTTCGTGACGGTCGGCACCATCGAACCGCGCAAGAATCACGCCTTGCTGCTGGATGTCTGGGAGGCGCTGGCCGCACGTCATGCGCCGGAGGCCATGCCGCAACTGGTGACCGCAGGTAGCCGCGGCTGGCTGAACCGCGCGGTCTTTGCCCGGTTGGATGCCCGGCCGCCGCATGTGATCGAGGCCCCTGGCCTGTCGGACCCGGCACTGGCCGGACTGCTGCAAGCCTCGCAGGGCCTGTTGTTCCCGACCTTGGCCGAAGGCTTTGGCCTGCCCCCCTTAGAGGCTGCGGGCCTTGGCGTGCCGCTGATCGTCAGCGATCTGCCCGTGCTGAGAGAAACTCTGGGTGACTTGGCAGTTTACCTAAGCCCCACAGATGTTTATTCTTGGATGGAAACAATTGAACGGGCCGCAGACGGCAGGCACGGGTGGGGTGAAGGTGTGAGGGGGCAGGCTACGACAGGTGGCAGGCGGGCTGTGCCCGACTGGACCACACATTTCAACACTGTGTTAAACTTCCTTCGCCAAACTGGCCCTCAGGACCGGACAAGGTAAGGCGGCTTTGGGTATCTGGGGAACATACCGGCTTCGACTGGCACGGAAACGCTGGCGCCTTCGGGCGTTTATCAAGCGGCGTGAACTGTCGCCCGTTGTCACCCGTGCCGCCAATATCCGGGCCAAGGATCTGATCCTTGTCTCCACCGTCCGCAACGAGAAGGTGCGGCTGCCTTACTTCCTGCGCTACTACCGTGACCTCGGCGTCAATCATTTCCTGTTCGTGGACAATGACAGCGATGACGGCACGCGCGACTATCTGGCCCAACAGGCGGATGTCTCGGTCTGGACCACGAAACACAGCTACAAGCGGTCGCGCTTTGGCATTGATTGGGTGAACTGGTTGCTGATGCGTTACGCACACGGCCACTGGGCCGTGGTCGTCGATCCTGACGAGTTTCTGGTATACCCGTTCTGCGACACCCGCCCGCTGCGCGCCCTGACCGACTGGCTCGATGCCAGTTCGATCAAATCATTTTCGGCCATGATGCTGGACATGTATCCCAAAGGCCCGATCTCCCAGCACCCCTATCACGAGGGCCAGGACCCGCTGGAGATCGCCAATTGGTTCGACAGCGGCAATTACAGCATGACCAAGAACCCGATTTACGGGAACTTATGGATTCAAGGCGGCCCGCGCGCGCGCAAATTCTTTGCCGACACACCCGAACGCGCCCCCGCGCTCAACAAGATCCCGCTGGTGAAGTGGCATCGCGATTATGCCTTTGTCAGCTCGACCCATATGCTTCTGCCACGCGGGCTCAATCAGGTTTACGATGAATGGGGCGGCGAAAAGGCCTCGGGCTGCCTGCTCCATGCCAAGTTTCTGGATACCTTTGCCGCCAAGGCGCAGGAGGAGATGGCCCGCAAACAGCATTTCGCCAACAGCCATGAGTATCGCGCCTATCAGGAAGGCATGGCCTCCTCGCCCGACATGTGGTGCAAGTGGAGCGAGAAATACATCAACTGGCGCCAGTTGGAAATTTTGGGCCTGATGTCGAAAGGCAACTGGGCATGACCGTTGGCTTCGTCATGCTGTGCCACACCGCGCTGGACCGCGCGGCGCAGGTTGCCCGCCACTGGGCCGAGCGGGGGTGCCCCGTGGTGATCCATGTGGACAAGCGAGTGAAGCGACGCCACTACGAACGGATGCAGCGCGATCTGGCCGAGGTGGCAGATATCCGCTTTTCCGAACGCTTTGCCTGCGAATGGGGCACCTGGGGATTGGTGGCGGCGACGCAGGCGGCCTCGGCCCTCATGCTGCGCGATTTTCCGTCTGTTCGACACGTCTTTCTGGCCTCAGGCTCTTGCCTGCCGCTTCGCCCGGTGGGCGAACTGATCTCTTACCTGGACGAACGCCCGCGCACAGATTTCATCGAAAGCGTCACGACCGAAGATGTTGGCTGGACAGTAGGCGGCCTGAACATCGAGCGCTTTACGCTGCGCTTCCCCTTTTCGTGGCGTGGGCAAAGGCGTGCCTTTGATGCCTATGTGCGATTGCAACGCCGACTGGGGATCAAACGCCGCATTCCCAAGGGGATTATCCCGCACCTGGGCAGCCAATGGTGGTGCCTCACACGACAGACGCTGAGCGCCATTCTGGAAAGTCCAGACCGAGCGGTGCATGACCGCTATTTCCGGCGGGTCTGGATCCCGGATGAAAGCTATTTTCAGACACTGGTGCGGCAGGTCTCCAGCAATGTGGAAAGCCGGTCCTTGACACTGTCGAAATTCGACTTCCAGGGCAAGCCGCATATCTTTTATGACGACCACTTGCAGCTCTTGCGCAAGTCTGACTGTTTCGTGGCGCGCAAGATCTGGCCGCAAGCGGACCGGCTTTATCAACATTTCCTGTCGGCCGATCTGGGAAGCCAGGCGCAGGCAGAACCGAACCCCGGCAAGATCGACCGGCTGTTTGCCAAGGCGGTGGAGCGGCGGACCAAGGGGCGAGCCGGGCTTTACATGCAAAGCCGTTTTCCCAAGGCGAATTGGGAAAACGGCATGACCGCAGCCCCTTATTCGGTGTTCGAAGGCTTTGCCGAACTGTTCGAAAATTTCGATATCTGGCTGGGTAAGGTGGCCGGCACGCGGGTGCATGGCCATCTGTTCGCGCCCGAACGGGCGCAATTTGCCGGGGGCGAAACGGTTTACAATGGGGCGCTGTCCGACAGCGCGGGCCTGCGCGATTACAACCCGCGCAGTTTTCTGGTCAGCCTGATCTGGAACACCCGTGGCGAGCGACAGTGTTTTCAGTTTGGCCCCGGCGACTCTCAGAAGATCTCACCCTTCCTCGCGCGCGATCCCAACGCACAGATTTCTGTGATTTCAGGCGCTTGGGCGGTGCCACTGTTCCGCGCCAACGCCAATTTCAGCGACATCCGCCGCGAGGCCGCCCGGCTGCAAAAGATCGAGACCGAGCATCTGGAAGTGCTGCGCGCCGCCACGACCAAGGCCAAGGTGCGGGTCTGGACCCTGGCAGAGTTTGTCGAAAACCCGATGGAGCCTTTGCAGACCATTATAGATGAGATCAGCCCGCGCTCCTTGCGGCGCTTGACCGAAGCGCCGCGCATGGCAGACCTGACGGGTTTCGGCCAGTTCTTGCAGAACCTGCGCAATCAGG
>CALKAA010000165.1 GCA_937983495.1 uncultured Gemmobacter sp.
CAACTGCAAACGCCGCGCTTGTGGCCACCGCAGGCAGGGGGGGCTCGCGCCCCCTCGGCCTTCGGCCTCACCCCCTGAGGATATTTTGGAACAGATGAAAGACATTGCGCTGCGCCCGGTTTCATCTGTTCAAAATATCCTCGGGGGGAGGCCCCGCAGGGGCCGTGGGGGGCAGACAGCCCCCTGCTTCAGCGTTCGGTCAGTTTCAGCTCGATCCGACGGTTTTGGGCGCGCGCTTCCGCGTTGCTGCCACTGGCGACGGGTTGCCATTCGCCAAAGCCGGTGGCGGCGAGGCGGTTGGGGGGAAAGTCTAGGTCGTCTTGCATGTAGCGCACGACCGAGAGTGCGCGGGCCTGGCTGAGTTGCCAGTTATCCACAAAGGCTCCTGTGCCCGAAAGTGGCACATTGTCGGTGTGGCCATCAACGCGGATGATCCAGTCGATGCCGGGGGGGATTTGCGCTGCGACCTCTTGCAGGGTCGCCACAACGCCCGCGATCTGGCTGCGGCCTTCGGGCGCGAGATCGGCGGAGCCGGGGGTGAACAGCACTTCGGATGAGAACACGAACCGGTCGCCCACGATGCGCACGCCTTCGCGCCCGGCGAGAACCTGCCGCAACTGGCCAAAGAATTCGGAGCGGAATTTCTCCAGATCGGCCTTTTCGGCCTCCAGCCGCTTGCGCTCGGCCTCCTCCAGTTCGGCGCGGCGCTTCTGTTCTGCGGCCACCTGGGCCAGTGCGGAATTGAGCTGTCCGCCCAGGGTTTCAAGCTGCACCTTGGCTGCTGCGTCGCGGGCCTCGGCCGCGTCGATCAGGGCTTGCAGCGCGCCCAACTGGCCGCGCAGGGCGGCGATTTGCTCATTGAGCAGCGCCACGCGGCGCTCGGCCTCGGCCGATTGTGCCTCGCGTTCGGCCAGAATGGCCTTGGCGGTGCCCAGAAGGTCGGCCTTGGGGGCATCGGTGCCTTGCGCGGCGGCGAGCAGGGTGAGGGTTTCCTCGGCCCGCTTGCGCTGTTCCTCCAGTGCCAGCGTCATGGCGGTGAGTTCGGTCTCCGCGCCGGCCAGCTTGTCGCGCAGGGCCTGAAGCGCTGCCGCATCGGCCAGCTTCTCGGCCTCGGCCTGGCTGAGTTCCACCGCCTGTGCCGCGTTCTGGGCCTTCAACTGCGCAGCCAGTTGCTCGGCTGCCTCTGCCTGCGCGGCGGCCAGACGGGCGGCCTCGGTCTGGGCATCCACCTCGCTGCGCGTGCTGGCGAGAAGCTGCGTCAGATCGGCCACCTGTACCTGCGATTGTGCCAGCGCCCCACGCGCCGCGCCCAGATCTGCGGTCAACCGGGTGATCTCGCTGGCTTGGGCCTCGCCTTGCGCCCGCGCGGCGGCAAGGCTGGCGGTCAGGCTGCCCACCTCGGTTTCCAGCGCGGCGACGCGGTTCCGTTCCAACCCTAGGGCGTCGGCCAGTTGCGCGACCTGGGCCGAGAGGCTGTCCAGTTCGGTATCTTGTGTGCTGATCGTCTGTTGCAGCACCGACTGCATGACGGTGAAGATGGTCAGCACGAACATCAACACCATGAGCAGCGTCGTCACCGCATCGACGAAGCCCGGCCAGACCATGCCGTCCCCGCTGCGCACCGATCCGCGGCGCAGGCCCATCTCACACCCGCCCGCGCAGAAGCTGGCGCACCGATTGCGTCAGCGCCGACAGGTCGCCGCGCAGATCGGCGAGGCTTTCCTGCCGCCCGGCGCTGATCTCCTCCAGAATGCGCAGCAATTGCACGTCGATCGAGCGCAGGCGCATCCGGCTTTCGGCATCGGCATGAGGGCCGCTGTCTTCCGAGGTCAGCGCGTCGGCCAGTCTTTCCTGCGCCAGCGCGATGCGGGTCAAGATTTCAGTCTGTGTATCTTGCGCCTCCAGCCGGGTGGCCAGGCGCGACACCGCCTCGGCCAGCTCGCCCATGCGCTCATCGGCCAGGCTGCGGCTCACGTCGGATTGGGTGAACATCATCTGAAGGCTGTCGATCTGGCCCCCCAGATTGTCCAGAACCTGCGCCAGTTGCCCCATGCCGGTATCGCCCTCGCCCCCGTCAAAGCCGATGCGGGTGATGGTCGAGAGCCATTCCTCCAACTCGCGGTAAAAGCGGTTCTGGCCGTGGCTGGCGAACAGGTCCAACAACCCAATCACAAGCGACCCGGCGAGGCCCAGAAGCGAGGAGGAAAATGCGGTGCCCATACCGCCCAACTGGCTCTCCAAGCCCCCCATCAGTTTGCCGAACACATCAAGGCTCGACTCGCCCTCTTGCGGCGCGAGACTGCGGATGGTCTCCACAATCGCCGGAACCGTGGTGGCCAGCCCATAGAAGGTGCCCAGAAGGCCAAGGAAAATCAGAAGGTTGGTCAGGTATCGCGTGATGTCGCGCGCCTCGTCGATCCGGGTGGCGACGGAATCGAGAATGGAGCGCCCGGCACTGCCGGAGATCTGCATGCGGGAGGTGCGCGGCCCCAACAGGGCGGCCAATGGGGCCAGAAGGCGCGGGGCCGCGATGGTCTCTGCGCCGGGGCGGTCTTGGGCGAAACCGTCAATCCAGCTGACGGATTGCACCAGTTGCCAGACCTGCCAGAAACAGGTGACGACCCCCAGCACGAACACGGCCAGGATCACCGCACTGAGGCCAAGATTGGCCGCCAGAACGCCACGCAAGGTGGGAAACATCAACCAGCAGGTCGCCACCACCATGCCGAGTGACATCAGCATCAGCACGATTTGCCGGATCGGCTGTGTGAAGGCGGCGTTGCCGCTTTTGGCCAGTCGGGTCATGCTTTACCTGTTGCTGGGGGCCTGCTGCTCGGCTTTTCCCCCAGCTTAGGCGCGCAGGCGGCATCTGCCAAGCGCTTAGGCGGTCAGTTCCCGCACGCGTGAGGACAACCATTCCAGATCGGGGTCGGCAATGCCCAATTCCGCCAGATGTGCGGCAGTATTCCACAGGTAATCACGGTTCGGACCCCGCCCGCCGGTGGCCCGTGCGATGATCTGTGCCTGTTCCTCCAGCGCCAGCCCGCCACAATATTGCGCGTGATCGGGGTCGATTACATAGCACAGGCATTCCATGCGCTGATCCCCCGCCATCACGGGCAGATGGGTTTCCAGATAGGCGGAAGACACCAGCTCGCGCGCGCGCAGTTCCGCCAGCGTTTCGGCCTCGGCCCCCGGTGCCACACGGAAGGCCACGCCATCGCAATAGGCAGCCGGGGCCGCATCCAGTGCCAGCACGAGACCCGGCGCAGCCTCGCTGCCGCGATGGTGGATCGAGCGCATGCAGAAACTGCGCTGCCAGCCCGCTGCCCGCGCAATCCGCTGTTCGGCCACCGGAAAGCCGGGATGCCAGATCAAGGAACCGTAACCGAAGACCCACATGGCTGGCCCTCCCTTCACGGCCTTGGTAACGTGGGGCGCAGGCAGGGAAAAGGGGCAGGGATGCGCATTCTGACATGGCTGGCGGTGTTGTTGGCCGCCCTTTACGGCAGTTACTGGTTTGTGGCCTCCAAGGCAGCCCGCAATGGTGCCGAGATTGCCATTGCCGAGGCGGGCGCGCGCGGCATTGATGTGCAGCATCAGGGGCTGGATCTGACCGGCTTTCCCAGCCGCTTTGACCTGACCCTGACCGAGCCGCGGGTGAGTGGCGCGGGCTGGCGCTGGCAGGCACCCTTCGCGCAGGTCTTTGCATTGAGTTACAGCCCATGGAAGCTGATTTCGGCGCTGCCCAACACGCAGCACTTGGACCTAGCGGGGCAGGGGGTCGAAATTGCCTCGACCCGCATGCAGGCCTCGCTGTTCCTGCGGCCTGAAACCGCGCTGTCGCTGGACCGCTTTGATGCGGTGGTGGAGGGGGCGAGCCTGCGCGGTGATGCCGGTTGGGCGCTTGGGTTTGCCAGTGCCAATGCCAGCCTGATCGCGCAGGAGGGCGGCGCGCAAGCCGCGTTTCGGATGCTGGAGATCGTACCGGATCAACGGGTGACCGTCGCACTGAACGGAGCGTTGCCGGCGGTAGTGGAGCGGTTTGATCTGTTGGCCGATTTGGGATTGAGCCAACCGCTTGGTTTGCGCGCCCCGCCGGCAGAGCTGACGCGGGTGACCCTGCGTGAGGCGCATCTGATCTGGGGGCCATTGAAGCTGACGGCATCAGGAGAGCTGGTGCCCGACGCGCAGGGGCGCGCCGAAGGGAGGGTGGACCTGCGCGTGGAAGGCTGGCAACAGGGCCTCGCGGCGGCCGAGGCTGCCGGGGCGGTGCCCGAGCAGTTCCGCACCATGTTGCGCTCCATGTTGGAAAATCTGGCCGCACAATCCGACGAAACCGGTGTGCTGAAATTGCCGCTGGTCATGGCGCAGGGGCAGATGCGGCTGGGGCCGCTGCCCCTGGGGCCTACGCCGCGACTAAGGTAAGCGCAGGCTGAGTGCGGTGCTGTCGATCACCACGCCGCCACGGTTCAGCCTGGCGGTGCCTTTATAGTCTCCGGCAGGCCAGCGCGCGGCACGCAGACGCTTTCCAAGGGCCCGGAAACTTTGCGCCTGTGTGCGCTCCAGCTTCAGCTGATCGGCGATGAGCTGCCCGTCCGGTCCTTGCAGATCGAGCGACAGAACATCGCCCGCTCTTGTGCCGTAGAGATGGACCCAAAGCACCATGCCATCGGATTGCGGCGTCGGCTGGGGAACCATACCTTCCTTGATCTGTGAAAATTCAGGCACTTGCGGTGCAAAACCTGCACTGATGATTCCCCCGCCGGGTGGCGGCAGATCGACCTGCCAAAGGTCGGAGCCGGGCTGGCCGCAGCCCTGCCCATCCGGTGCGGCGGGGTCTACCGCCACACCATTGCGCCGCAAGGTCAGGTGCAGATGCGGAAATTCGGTATTGCCCGACAGGCCGATTTCACCCAAATGCGTCCCGGTCTCCACGCGATCTCCGGGCTTTACCGCCAAAGACCCCTGTTTCAGGTGGCAATATTGCGTCTCATAGCCGCCGTCATGCTGGATCGCGACGCCATTGCCGCAATCCATTCCATCCAGCGGGGGCGCGGCAGGATCGCTGATGCTGATGTCAGGCCGTCCGTCCCGCACGCC
>CALKAA010000166.1 GCA_937983495.1 uncultured Gemmobacter sp.
ACCTGCACCTTGTCGCCGGCCAGAACGCGGATGCGGTTCTTGCGCATCTTGCCTGCCATCGTCGCGATCAATTCATGGCCGTTTTCCAGCTCGACCTTGAATGTCGCGTTCGGCAGGAGTTCCTTCACGACACCGGGGAATTCGAGCAGTTCTTCCTTGGCCATGGTCTCTCCAATGGGGTTTCGCCCGCGGGTCCGCAGGCATCGGGCGCTAGATGCGCCCGTTTCCCCTGATTTTCAAGGCCAAAATGCGCCCTTACCCGATGATCCGGCGCAAAACACCCATCCAGTTGCCCCAACACAGGCGCGCAATCAATGCTTCGCCATAACCTGCGGCCTGCATGGCGGCGACGAGGCGCGGCAGATCGGCGGCTGATTCCATCCAGTCGGGCACGGTGGTGCCATCGAAATCGGACCCGAGCGCCACGCCATCTTCGCCCAAGATGCCGATCAGATGGTCCAGATGGCGGATCATCTGATCTGCGGGCATGGCGGGGTTCTTCACCCCGTCATCGCGCAGAAAGCCCACACCGAAATTGAGGCCGACAAGCCCGCCGGTTTCGGCCATGGCCTGCAATTGCCGGTCTGTCAGGTTGCGGGTGGCGGGGCAGATCGCATGGGCGGCGGAATGGGTGGAGACCATGGGCCGGGTGGTGATCCTGGCCACATCCCAGAACCCGGCCTCGTTCAGATGCGCAAGGTCCACCAGCACGCCCAGCCGGTCACATTCGGCCACCAGCCGTTTGCCGGCATCAGACAGGCCCGGCCCGGTATCGGGCGAGGCGGGAAAGTTGAAGGGCACGCCATGGCCAAAGATATTGCCGCGGCTCCAGACCGGGCCGAGGCTGCGCAGACCTGCGGCATGCAGCACATGCAATTCGTCAAGGCCCGCGCCGATGCCTTCGCAGCCCTCGATATGCAGGATCGCGGCCACGGCCCCCACCGCCCGTGCGGCCTCGATCTCCGCCACTGTCCGGCAGAGCCGGATCGCATCGGGGCGGGCGGCGGCCATGCGGATCAGGATAGCGGCCTGTTCCAGCGTGACCCGATGCGCCTTTTCCACGCTGATGGGGGAATAGGCGCGATAGGTCGCCATCGGATCGGGCGCACCCGCTTTCTCGCCCGGCACCCAGATGGCGAAGAACCCGCCCGCCATGCCACCCGCCCGGCAGGACGGCAGCGACACCATCCCTGCCCAGCCATCGAAAAATGCCTTGCCCTCGCGGTCGCCCGCCGCCCAGAGGCAGGAGAGCAGATCATTATGACCATCGAAAACCGGCTGAAGCGCCATGCTAGCTTCCTTTTCAGGCAGACTGTGCCGGGGCGATCACGCCATGTTTCACGCCGGTTGACAAGTGCCCGACAAAATTGCCCAATCGGTCAAGATTTCCGGCATGGACGCGGAGTCGCAAGAAAAATGACACAGCAATTGGGAGATTAAAGATGTTTATGGAACCGACCCTGCGCCGGGCGGGCATGGCTGCCGCTGCCGCGCTGATGTTGACGGCTGCTCCGGCTGCCCTTCTGGCCGAAACCCCCGCCGATACTTTGGTGATTGCCGATGCAATCGATGACATCGTGTCACTCGATCCGCATGAGGCCTATGAGTTTTCCGGCCTCGACGTGGTGAACAATGTCTACGACGGGTTGATCGAGCTGGACCCCTCGCAGCCCACCGGGCCGCAGCCGGGCCTCGCGGAAAGCTGGTCGGTCAGCGAAGATGGCATGACCTTCACCTTCAAGATGAAGTCGGGCATCACCTTCAGCAGCGGCAATCCGGTGACGGCGGCGGATGCCGCGTTTTCGTTGCAACGGGCGGTGAAGATCAACAAATCGCCCGCCTTCATCCTCAATCAGTTCGGCTGGACCGCCGAGAATGTGGAACAGATGGTGACGGCCGAAGGCGATACCGTCACGCTGAAAACCGACAAGGCCTATGCGCCGACCTTCCTGTACAACTGCCTCACCGCCGGGGTGGCCTCTGTCGTCGATATGAAGGTGGTGATGGAGCATGACGCCAATGGCGACATGGGCAATGAATGGCTGAAAACCAATTCGGCCGGCACCGGTGCTTATATCCTGCGCTCTTACAAACCCAATGAGGGCTATATCCTGCAAGCCCGCGAGGGTCATTGGCGCGGCGATGCGCCGATGAAATCGGTGTTCATGCGCCATGTGCCCGAGGCCGCGACGCAGCGCCTGCTGCTGGAGAAAGGCGATATCGACATCGCCCGCGAACTGACGCCGGTGGATATCGAAGGCATCACCGGCAATGCCGATCTGAAAATCCAGAAAGATGTGGGCGGCCAGATCTTCTATCTGTCCTTCAACCAGAAGAACGAGCTGTACAAGAACCAGAAGTTCCTGGAGGCGATGCGCTATGCCATCGACTACAAGGGGTTGGCCGAAACCGTGCTGAAAGGCAGCATGGTGCCGCATCAGGCCTTTTTGCCCAACGGCTATCTGGGTGCGCTGGAAGATACGCCCTTCAGCTTTGACGTGGAGAAAGCCAAGGCCGCGCTGGCCGAAAGCGGCGTGACCGATCCGAAAATCGTGATGGATGTGCGCAATGCCACCGACCGGATGGAAATGGCGCAGTCGATCCAGAACACCTTCGGTCAGGTGGGCATCACGGTGGAGCTGAATATCGGCGAAGGGGCCGAGCAGTTGAAGCGCTACCGCGCGCGGCAGCATGATGCGACGCTGCAAAGCTGGGGCCCGGATTACCCCGACCCACAGACCAATGCGGGCTCCTTCGCCTGGAATGACAACAATGCCGATGATGCGGGCACCGGCACGCTGGCCTGGCGCAACGCCTATGATCCCGGCCCGCTGAATGACTTGACAGCGGCGGCGGTGATGGAGCGGGACGGAGAGAAACGCGCGGCGATGTATCGCGATTTGCAAGAACAACACCGCACCACCTCGCCCTTCATCGTCATGTTCCAGATCGGCTACAATTCGGCGATGCGCAGCAATGTGAACGCCTTCTACACCGGCGGTGCGATTGACAGCGCGGCCTATTGGCTGGTCACCAAGTAAGGACAGGTGCCCCCGGCCTGACCGCCGGGGGCACGCTTCACCCCATGACCCCGGTTTCCGCCCCCGCCTCTGCCGCTCCCCCGGCTTCCTCGCCCTGGCCCGCGCGTTTGCGTGGCCTGTTGGGCACGCTGTTTTCGCTGGCCGCCACGCTGCTGGGGCTGATGTTTGTGACGTTCATCATCGGTCGTGTCGTGCCGATCGACCCGGTGCTGGCCATCGTGGGCGAGCGCGCGACCGAGGCGCAGATTGCCGCCGTCCGCGCCGATCTGGGGCTGGACCTGCCGCTCTGGCAGCAATTCTTCATCTTTGTCGGCAATGCGCTGCAAGGCGATCTGGGCACCTCGATCCGCACGGGCGAGCCGGTGCTGGAGGCGGTGAGCCGCGCTTTCCCCGCCACGCTGGAACTGGCGACGCTGGCCACGATCTTTGGCGTGATCGCGGGCGTGCCTGCGGGCGTGCTGGCGGCCACCCGGCCCGGCACCTTGGCCGATCACATCGTGCGACTTGTGGGGCTCATGGGCTATTCCATGCCGGTATTCTGGCTGGGGCTGATCGGGCTTTTGCTGTTTTACGGCATTCTGGATTGGGTCGGCGGGCCGGGGCGGCTGGATGCCATGTTCGAGATGCAGTTCCAGTTCGAAGTGACGCCCTATACAGGCATGATCCTGCTGGATACCGCGCTGGCCGGAAAATGGGACATGTTCGCCAATGCGCTGAGCCATATCATCCTGCCCGCTGCTTTGCTGGGCTATGTCTCCATGGCCTATATCAGCCGGATGACCCGCAGCTTCATGATGAACGAGCTGAGCCAGGAATACATCACCACCGCCCGGGTGAAGGGCATGCCGGAATGGCGGGTGATCTGGGTGCATGCCATGCGCAATGTGCTGGTGCCGCTGATCACGGTGATCGCGCTGTCTTACGCCTATCTGCTGGAAGGCTCGGTGCTGACCGAGACCATCTTCGCCTGGCCCGGCCTTGGCAGCTACATCACCGATGCGCTGATGGTGAATGACATGCCCGCCGTGCTGGGCGGCACCATCGTCGTGGGCGTGGCCTTCGTCACGCTGAACCTTCTGTCCGACCTGCTCTACAAGCTGGTCGATCCGCGCGCGAGGTAAGCCATGACCGTGATCGAATGGCTGCGCGACCCCAACCCAAGCTCGCGCCGACAGGCCAAGCTGGGGCAGGCTTACCTGGGCTGGCTGCGCCTGCGCCGCAATCCGCTGGCGATGGCGGGGCTGGTGATCATCGGCCTCTTGCTGGTGGTGGCAGCCTTTGCGCCCTGGCTGGCCCCGCATGATCCCATCGCGCAAAACCTGCAAAACCGGCTGATGCCGCCGGGCACGGCGGGGCATTGGCTCGGGACCGATGATTTCGGGCGCGATATTCTGAGCCGTATCCTCTATGGCGCACGCATCACGCTGGCGGTGATTGCGTTGGTGGCGGTGACGGCGCCGGTGCTGGGCCTGATCATCGGCACGGTGGCGGGCTATTTCGGCGGCTGGGTCGATGCGGTGCTGATGCGGGTGACCGATATCTTCCTCGCCTTCCCGCGCCTGATCCTGGCGCTGGCCCTTGTGGCCGTGCTGGGGCCGGGGATCGAGAATGCCGTGCTGGCCATCGCGCTGACCGCCTGGCCGCCCTATGCCCGCGTGGCGCGGGCCGAAACCCTGACCGTCCGCCATGCCGATTACATCGCCGCGATCCGCCTGCAAGGGGCCAGCGCGCCCCGCATCATCTGGGGCCATGTGGTGCCGATGTGCCTGCCTTCGGTCATCATCCGCGTCACGCTGGACATGGCCGGGGTGATCCTGATTGCGGCCGGTCTGGGCTTTCTGGGCCTTGGCGCGCAGCCGCCCTTGTCGGAATGGGGGCTGATGATCTCGGCGGGCCGCAAATACCTGTTCGAGCAATGGTGGGTCGCCACCATGCCGGGCCTTGCCATCTTCATCGTCTCACTGGGGTTCAACCTGCTGGGGGATGGTTTGCGCGACGTGCTGGACCCAAGGAGCAGCGGCAAATGACCCTTCTGTCGGTAAAGAACCTGCGCGTCACCTTTGATACCGAGGCGGGGAGGGTCGAGGCCGTGCGCGGCGTGTCCTTCAGCCTCGGGCGCGAGCGGCTGGGGATCGTGGGCGAAAGCGGTTCGGGCAAGACCATGACCGGGCGCTCGGTCCTGCGGCTGATCCGCCCGCCGGGGCGGATCGAGGCCGATGCGATGGAGTTTGACGGGCAAGACCTGATGAAACTCTCGGAGCGGCAGATGCGCGCCCTGCGCGGGCCGCGCATCGCCATGGTGATGCAAGACCCGAAATACAGCCTGAACCCGGTGATGAAGGTGGGGGCGCAGCTGATGGAAGGCTTGCGCCAGCGCGACCGGCTGGGCCATGCGGCGGCGCGGGCAAAGGCCATCGCCGCGCTGGAAGCGGTGCAGATCCGCGACCCCGCGCGGGTGATGGAGGCCTATCCGCACGAGCTTTCGGGCGGGATGGGCCAGCGGGTGATGATCGCCATGATGCTGATTCCCAACCCCGATCTGCTGATTGCCGATGAGCCGACCAGCGCCTTGGATGTCACCGTGCAGGCCGAGGTCTTGAAAATCCTTGATGGTCTGGTGCGCGAACGCGGCATGGGGCTGATTTTCATCAGCCATGACCTGCGGCTGGTGGCGCGGTTCTGCGACCGGGTGCTGGTGATGTACAAGGGCCGCGTGGTGGAGGAACTGGCGGCGGGCGATCTGTTGCAGGCGAAGCACCCCTATACCCAGGGCCTGCTGAACTGCCTGCCCCGGATCGGCGGCGACCGCCAGCCCCTGCCGGGCTTGGATCGCAACGCAGAATGGGCGCGCTGACATGGCTTTGATCGAGATCGAGAATCTGTCGGTGGTGTTTCCGGGCGGGGTGCGGGCGGTCGAAGCTGTCAGCCTGTCCGTGGGAGCGCGCGAAAGCTATGGGCTGGTGGGGGAAAGTGGCTCGGGCAAATCCACCATCCTGCGGGCAATCTGCGGCTTGGCGCCGGTGTCCTCGGGCAGCATCCGCATCGGCGGCGAGGTGCTGCGGCGCGACCGCAGCTTTGCCGCCCGGGTGCAGATGGTGTTTCAAGACCCCTATGCCAGCCTGCATCCGCGTCACACGCTGGACCGCACGCTGTCGGAGCCCCTCGCCATTCATGGGCTGGGCGATGCCGACCGGCGGGTGGTGCAGGCGCTGGAGCAGGTGGGGCTGCCCGCCAGCTTTCGCTTCCGCTATCCGCATCAGCTTTCGGGCGGGCAGCGGCAGCGGGTGGCGATTGCGCGCGCGCTGATGCTGGAGCCGGAAATCCTGCTGCTGGACGAGCCGACCTCTGCGCTGGATGCCAGCGTGCAGGCCGAGGTGCTGAACCTGTTGGCGCGGCTGCGGGCCGAGCGTGGCCTGACCTTCCTGATGGTCAGCCACGATCTGGCGGTGGTCGATCACATGTGCGACCGGGTGCTGGTGATGCAGCACGGCCGCGCGGTGGAGGAACTGCCGCGCGCGGCCTTGGCGGCGGCGCAGATGCAGACGGATTATGCCCGCAGCCTGTTCGAGGCGAGCGCGGATCGGATGCTGTAGCTGTGGTTGGCCGAGGCCATTGCCGAGGTCATGCGGAAATGTGGGCGAGTTTGGGCCGGAGGCCCAAAGCCACCGGCCAGCGCCCGCCCTCCGGGCGGCGGGCGCTATCGCACCCGCCGGGCGGGCACCGGCCT
>CALKAA010000167.1 GCA_937983495.1 uncultured Gemmobacter sp.
CTGGGGCGAGGCGAAAGCCGCGCAGGCTTGCCCCTGCGGCACCGGTCAGCACGCGCACCCGCGGGTCAAGCGCGGCCGGCTTCCAAAGCGGGGCCTGCCCCGGCAAATGCACCCAGATCACATCCTGACACCCATCCGGGAAAATCCGCACCGGACCGGCGCGCAGATGCGCCACCTGCCACTGGTCCAGGATCAGGCCTGCCATGCCCGGATCAGGCCAGCATGTCCTTGACGGTCGGCCCAACCGCGCCGAAATCCATCTGGCCGGTATATTTGGCTTTCAGCACCGCCATCACCTTGCCCATGTCACGGATACTGCTGGCCCCGGCCTCTGCGATGGCATCCCGAATGGCCTGCGCCACTTCCTCGCCCGAAAGCTGGCGTGGCAGGAATTCGGAAATCACGGCAATTTCGGCCGTTTCCTTCTCGGCCAGCTCCAGCCGCCCGCCTTCTTCATAGGCACGCGCGCTTTCCTGACGCTGCTTCACCATCTTGCCCAGAATGGCCAGGATCGCGGCATCATCCACCTCGCCACCTTCGGCGCGCAGGGCGATCTCGCGGTCCTTGATGGCGGCATTGATCAGGCGCAGCGCCGAAAGGCGATCTGCCGCCTTCGCCTTCATCGCCTCTTTCAATGCCGTCTGAAGCTGGTCGCGCATGGTCATGCCAAAATCCATCGGTGGTTTCGCCTGCGCGCATCCTATCTGCTCACGCATTGTAACACAATGCGCAGGATTAACAGCAAGTCATTGATTCCACGTCAAAAGATAATTGCACCTTTCAGATGCGCAAAAGCCTTGCCCCCCCCGGCTGCTGCCACTATGTTCCGCCCCGTTTATCCGGAGAGTCGCCATGACAAAGCTAGCTGCCCCCACCGCCTGCCTTGCCCTCGCAGACGGCACGATCTTTTACGGCAAAGGCTTTGGCACCCCTGGCGAGACGGTCGCCGAGCTGGTGTTCAACACCTCGATGACCGGCTATCAGGAGATCATGACCGACCCGTCCTATGCGGGCCAGATCGTCACCTTCACCTTCCCGCATATCGGCAACACCGGCGTCACGGCCGAGGATGACGAAACCGCCGAGCCGGTGGCCGCAGGCATGGTGGTGAAGTGGGACCCGACCGAGCCGTCGAACTGGCGTGCCACTTCGGATCTGCAAAACTGGATGGCTGCGAAAGGGCGTATCGGCATCGGTGGCCTTGACACCCGCCGCCTGACCCGCGCGATCCGCCAGCAAGGCGCGCCGCATGTGGCGCTGGCCTTCAACCCGGAAGGCAAGTTTGACATCGAGGCTCTGGTCGCCAAGGCCCGCGCCTGGAAGGGGCTTGTCGGCCTCGATCTGGCCAAGGATGTGACCTGCGCGCAGTCCTATGTCTGGAACGAGCAACGCTGGGCCTGGCCCGAGGGCTACAGCCAACGAGAAGGCGCGGGCCTCAAGGTGGTCGCTGTCGATTATGGGGCCAAACGCAACATCCTGCGCTGCCTCGCCTCGGCGGGCTGCGAAGTGATCGTGCTGCCTGCCAATGCCACGGCTGAGGAGGTGTTGGCCCATAACCCCGAGGGCGTGTTCCTGTCGAATGGCCCCGGCGATCCGGCGGCCACGGGTGTCTATGCCGTGCCGATGATTCAGGGCGTCCTGGCGCAGGATCTGCCCGTTTTTGGCATCTGCCTTGGCCATCAGATGCTGGCACTGGCGCTTGGGGCCAGGACGGTGAAGATGGGCCATGGCCACCATGGGGCCAACCATCCAGTCAAGGAACTGGGCACGGGCAAGGTCGAGATCACCTCGATGAACCACGGCTTCACCGTGGATGCCCAGACCCTGCCCGCAGGGGTTGTGGAAACCCATGTCTCGCTCTTCGACGGCACCAATTGCGGAATCGCCGTGGAAGGCAAGCCGGTCTTTTCGGTGCAGCACCACCCTGAGGCGAGCCCAGGTCCGCAAGACAGCTTCTACCTGTTCGAGCGCTTTGCAAAAGCCATGCGGGATCGTCGCGCCGCCTGATTTTATGCGGTCACACCGGGAAAGAGGCGCGAATTGTTAACGCGCTTAACGCCCTGTTAACGAATTATGGCCAAGGCTCAGGGTGCAACAGCCCTGAGCCTTTTTCATGCCATGACCGCCGAGCGAATTCCCCTGCGCCCTGCCCAGTCCCGGCCCTTTGTGGCCGGGCCAAGGCTGTCGCTGGTCGCGCGCTCGCAGCCCTGGATGCACTCGACCCCCACCGCTGAAACGCTCGGCGTGATGCTGCTGCGCGAAGGGCTGGTCGCTCCTGACGACATTGTGCAGGCACTGGCTTTACAAGCACATCAACGCGGGCGGCTGGCCGACATCCTGCTGGCGCGGGGGATGATCGACGAAACCCGGCTGTTCTCGGCGCTGGCCCGGCATTGGGGCGTGGAGCTGGCCGATTTTGCCACAATGCCGCCCGACCCCCGACTGGTAGATGCCGTGGGTGCCGGAGACTGCCTGCGTGACGGGCTGATCCCTTGGCGCCGGGTCGGTGATCTGACCGTGATCGCCACCGCCTATCCCGAGGATTTCGCCTTTCACCGTGCAGCGCTGAATGCCCGCTTCGGGCGCGTTGCCATGGCCCTGACCACCCCGGAACTGCTGGAGGCCGCCCTGCTGACCCTGCGTGGCCGCAGCCTTGACCGCGCGGCCCTGACCCGGGTGCCCGAGAGCGAAAGCTGCCGAGGGTGGGGGTCAGCCACGCATCTGCTCTGGGTGCGGGCTTTCGCGGTCTTGTTGATCGCGGCCTGCGTCCTGATCCCTGTTGTCATGGTCTGGCTGCTGACCCTCTGGGCGGTGCTGACATTGCTGCTGACCACCCTGTTGAAGACCGCCGCCGTCTTTGCAAGCCTACGCTACAGGCGGCAGGAACCGCCCAGCCCCGCCCCGGACCGCTGGCCCACGGTGTCAGTCATGGTTGCGCTCTACAATGAAAGCGACATTGCGCCCCGGCTGGTGCGCCGCCTGTCGCGGCTGGATTACCCGCGTGAAAGGCTCGATATCCTCCTGGTGGTCGAAGAGGATGACACGGTGACGCGCAATGCCCTGCGCCGGGCTGACCTGCCTGCCTGGATGCGCATTGTGGTGGTGCCGGATGGCGCGATCCGCACCAAACCGCGTGCCTTGAACCATGCGCTGAACCTCTGTCGGGGCTCCATCATCGGGGTTTATGACGCCGAAGACGCCCCGGAACCGGATCAGATCCGCAAGGTGGTGGCGCGTTTCCACAATCGCGGGCCGGAGGTGGCCTGCCTGCAAGGCGTGCTGGATTTCTACAACCCGCGCACCAACTGGCTGTCGCGTTGTTTCACGATGGAATATGCCGCCTGGTTCCGCATCATGTTGCCGGGGCTGGCGCGAATGGGTCTGCCGATCCCGCTCGGCGGCACCACGTTGTTCTTCCGCCGCGGCGCGCTGGAGGAACTGGGGGCCTGGGATGCCTGCAATGTGACCGAAGATGCCGATCTTGGCATCCGTCTGGCCCGGCATGGCTACCGCACCGAATTGCTGGATACCACGACCTTCGAGGAAGCCAATTGCCGCACCCTGCCCTGGATCAAACAGCGTTCGCGCTGGCTCAAGGGCTATATGATGACGTATGGCGTGCACATGCGCCAGCCGGGCCTCTTGCTGCGGCAACTGGGCTGGTGGAAATTTCTGGGCTTTCAGACCCTGTTTCTTTGCACCCTGTCACAATTCGTGCTGGCCCCGGTGCTGTGGAGTTTCTGGATCGTGCCGTTCGGCATCACTCACCCGGTTGCGGCTGCCTTGCCCCCGGCCATGTCCTCGGCCTTGCTTGGCATCTTTCTGTTCACCGAGGCGGTGCAGGTGGCGATCACCCTGATGGCGATGCGGCTGACCCCGAGCAAGGTTTCGGCCCTATGGGTGCCGATGCTCCATTTCTATTTCCCACTGGGGGCGCTCGCATCCTACAAGGCCGCATGGGAAATGGTGCGCAAACCCTTCTGGTGGGACAAGACCAGCCACGGCCATTTCGATCCGGTGGAAGAGGAGTGAGGGGGCGCAAAACGCCCCCCCGCGCCGGTCAGGCCGGCATCCGCGCCTCGACCATACCCACATACCAACTGGCGCCAAAGGGAATGGCGTTGTCGTCAAAGTTATAGGCCGGGTGATGCACCATCGCCGTATCGCCATTGCCAAGGAAGATATAGGCTCCGGGGCGTTCGTTCAGCATATAGCTGAAATCCTCGGCCCCCATCAGCGGCGGCGTGTCGGCATCCACCACGCCCGAGACCGCGCGCGCCACTTCGACCGCATGGGCGGTGTTCTCCTCGGCATTCACCGTCACCGGATAGCCGCGCTGGTAATCCAGCACCGCCTTGGCCCCAAGCGCCAGCGCTGTGCCCTCGACGATCTCGCGCAGGCGCTGGATGACCTGCTCCTGCACGGCGGCATCCATGGTGCGCACTGTGCCTTTCATCTTCACCACCTGCGGGATGACGTTATGCGCGGTGGAATCGGTGGCCAAAGTGCAGATCGACACCACCACCTGTTTCAGCGGGTCCACCGTGCGGCTCGCAATGGTTTGCGCGGCCACAATGATATGAGCCGCCACAACCGTCGTGTCGATACATTCATGCGGCTTGGCGGCATGGCCGCCGCGTCCGGTCACCACGATCTCGAACTGGTCGGCAGCAGCCATGATGGCACCGGGGCGAATGGCGAAATGGCCCACCGGAATCCCCGGCATATTGTGCATGCCGTAGACTTCCTGAATGCCGAAACGCTCCATCATGCCATCTTGCACCATCTCGCGCCCGCCACCGCCGCCCTCCTCGGCGGGTTGGAAGATCACCACGGCGGTGCCGTCAAAATTCCGGGTCTCGGCCAGATATTTGGCGGCCCCCAGCAGCATGGCCGTATGACCGTCATGGCCACAGGCATGCATCTTGCCCGGTGTTTTGGAGGCATAGTCGAGCCCGGTCTGCTCGATGATCGGCAGGGCGTCCATATCGGCGCGCAAGCCGATCACCCGGCCCGAACCGCCCGCCTTGCCCTTGATCACCCCCACCACGCCGGTGCGGCCGATACCCTCCACCACCTCGTCGCAGCCAAAGCCGCGCAGCAGTTCGGCCACCTTGCCGGCGGTGCGATGCACATCGAATTGCAGCTCGGGGTGTTCGTGGAAATCGCGGCGCCATGCAGTGATTTCGGGCAGCAGTTCGGCAAAGCGGTTGCGGGGGGCCATGGGTCTCTCCGGTTGATCTGGGGCCAATCTGGCAAGGATTCGAGGGCCTGTCCTGCCTTACAGCGACGGGCCGGGGGTGAGTTTTGACCCGTCGGTAAAACGCGACAGGCGGAAGCGGGACAGGTCATGCGCGGGCGGACGGTTCAGCGCGAGGTCCGCGACCACCCGCCCCATGCCAGGCCCGATGCCAAAACCATGGCCGCACATGCCGGTGGCAAGGATCAGGCCGGGCAGCGCCGCCACACGGTCCACCACCGGCACGATGTCGGGCAGCGTGTCGATCATGCCCGCCCAGGCTGCCACCAGTTTCGGGCGGCCAAGCGCCGGGAAGGCGGCGGCGAAATCGGCCAGAACGCGGTTCATCAGCGGCACCGAGGGCGCAGGGTCCAGCACCACCATCGCCTCAAAGGGGCTTGGCCCCTCGCCCCAGCGGCGCGGTGTGGCCCAGCCATCGGGAAAGCCGCGCGGGGCAGAGGCGTGAAACGTGGTGCTACGAAAATCCTTTTGCAGCATCGGCAGATAGCGCCCGAAATGGCGGAAGGCATCCGGGCCGATGTGGAAATCATGCGACCCACCGGGGGCGAGTGTATAGCCGCCATCCGCACGGCGACGGAAGGCAAAGCGATCGTCCACCGCATTGCCCGCAAAGACCTCTGGCATCGGGGCGGTGGCCATCACCGTGGCGCGCACGGAAAGCTGCGGGAAGCTGACGCCATGGGCACGGGCAAACAGCGCGGACCACGCGCCGCCCGCCAGCACCACCTGATCGCAGGCAATACGGCCCCGCTCGGTCACCACACCCGCCACACGCCCCGCCGCCAGATCGAGGTGGCGCACCGCACAGTCTTCGATGATCTGGGCACCACGACGCCGCGCAGCTTCGGCCAGCAGCGGCACCGCGCCCCAAGGCTCGGCCCGCGCATCCGAAGGGGTGAACAGCCCGCCGATCCATGGCGCAGCCATGCCATCAATCCGGGAGGCCACCTCGTCCCGGCTCAGCATCCGGCTATCGACACCGAAGCCTCTGGCCCCGGCCAGCCAATCCTCGAACCCCGCCATCTCGGCCTCGCTGCGCGCCAGATACAGCACGCCCGCTTGGGTGAAACCCAGCTCTGGCCCGATCTCCTCCGACAGCGCCTGCCATTGCCGGAGGCTCTCCATCATGATCGGCAATTCGCCGAAATCGCGGCCCTGCTGGCGAATCCAGCCCCAGTTGCGGCTGGATTGCTCGCCCGCCACCCGGCCCTTTTCGCACAAGACCACACGGGCCCCGGCCTCGGCCAGATGCCAGGCCGTCATCACCCCGATCACCCCGCCGCCGATCACAACAACATCCGCGCGCGGCGGCAACGGATCGGCAAAGCGAACCGGCGTGGCCAGCGTGATCGGCGCGCCTCTCATCGGGCCAGATCCTCGACCAAAGCCTCCATGAAGCGCCACCCGGCCTCGAACTGCGCGACCGAGAGCCATTCATCCGGCTGATGCGCCTGTGCAATATCGCCGGGACCACAGACCACCGCCGAATAGCCCTCGGCCTGAAACTGTCCGGCCTCGGTGCCGTAGCTGACCACCGAAGTGCCATTGTCGCCGGTCAAGCGCCGCACCAAGGCCTCTGCCGCGCCATTGTTTTCGGGCACCAGCGGCGGCACATAGAACACCTCCTCCAGCGTGATGCGGGCCTCGGGGCGAATGGCCTGCATGGCGGCCTCAAGGCGCCCCGCCTCGGCCCGCAGCCGCGCCACCCATGCGAGGGGGTCTTCGCCCGGCACACAGCGGAACCCGAGGCCAAAGCGGCAATCCCTGGCGGTGATATTCTCCGCTGTGCCGCCCTGAATGGTGCCGATATGGGCGGTTGTGAAAGGCGGATCGAACAGCGCGGCCAGCGTCGTCACCGGCTTGGCCTGATTCTCGGCATTCACCCGATTG
>CALKAA010000168.1 GCA_937983495.1 uncultured Gemmobacter sp.
CGATCCACAGGCTCGCCGCCAGTTGCGGCCCGAAACTGCCCCAACCCAATGCCAGCCCTGCCGCCCCGAGCAGCGCCGCCCCGAATCCCACCGCCACCGTGCCAACTGCGCCAATCCGCGCCAGAAGCCAAACACCCAAGGCAAGGCTGACCGCGATGGACACCAGCGGCAGCAGCGTCGCCAGCAGCCCTTGCAGGCCCGGCCCGGAAAGCGGCGGCAGCAGGGTGAGCAACGCGACATAAGTGATTGTATAGCAAACAAAACCCATGGCAGGTGCCGCGATGCGCGGCGAGGCATAGATCGCCCCGTGATCGCGCGCCAAAGCCGGCAGCGACAGGCGCGGCAGCCTGGCGGGCGCATCCGGTGGCAGCAGCCGCGCCAAGATCAGTGCAAAGCCCGCCATCCAGCCCGCATGCGCCAGCAACAGCGCCCCCGGCCCGGCCATCCCCACCAGCGGCGGTGCCAGCAGCGCCAGCGCCGTATAGGTTACCGCGAAAAAGGTGGACCATAGCGTCATCGCCAGCCCCTGCCGCGCCACCGGCGCCACCTGCGCAATCAGCACCGGCGCCGCCACCACCACCGCCAGATGGCTGAACCCCTCCAGCACCCGCAGCGCGAGCATCACCGGCATCGGCGGGAACAGCGCCTGCACCGCCGACAGCCCCGCCCCAAGGCTCAGCGCCGCCACCAGCACCCGCCGCCAGCCCAGGCCCCGCACCATCAGCCCCGCCGTGGTGCCAAAGATCAGCCCCGGAAAGCCGACAATCGAGACGAACAGCCCCAAGGCCAGCGGCCCGGCCAGCGGGTAAATCGCCCCCGCCTGATCGAAGATGATGGAAATCTTGCCAAATTGTGCAGCGGCCCCAAGGCCCGCGCCCCAAAGCGCCAGCACGAGCCAGAGAGGAGATGTGGTTTTCATGCCGCCACCCTAGCCCGGCGCACGGCCGGATGCAGGGTTGTTTGCGACAAAAAAGGGGGGCACGCGTCCCCCCTTTTCTCGATCAGATATGCAGCGCCCGCCCGTAAGCGTCCAGCACCGCCTCATGCATCATCTCGCTCAGCGTCGGATGCGGGAAGACGGTGTTCATCAGGTCTTCCTCGGTGGTTTCCAGGCTGCGGCCCACCACATAGCCCTGAATCAGCTCGGTCACTTCCGCGCCCACCATATGCGCGCCCAGCAATTCGCCGGTTTTCGCATCGAACACGGTCTTGATCATGCCCTCGGCCTCGCCCAGGGCAATCGCCTTGCCATTGCCGATGAAGGGGAAACGGCCCACTTTCACCGTATAGCCCGCCTCTTTCGCCTTCGCCTCGGTCAGGCCGACGCTGGCAACCTGCGGGTGGCAATAGGTGCAGCCGGCAATCGAGTTGGGTTTGATCGCATGCGGATGCAGGCCCGCGATCAGTTCGGCCACCATCACGCCCTCATGGCTGGCCTTGTGCGCCAGCCACGGTGCGCCCGCGATATCGCCAATCGCGTAAAGCCCTTCCACGCCGGTGCGGCAATACTCATCCGTCACCACATGGGTGCGGTCGATCTTGACGCCAAGCGCCTCCAGTCCGAGGCCCTCGACATTGCCGACAATCCCAACGGCCGAAATCACCGTGTCAAACTCGGCCGTCTCGGTCTTGCCGTTGGATTCCAGATGCGCGGTCACGCCCACGCCCGGCTTGCGATCCAGCTTCTTGACCGTGGTCTTTTCCAGGATTTTCATCCCTTGCTTCACGAAGGATTTCTTCGCGAAAGCGCTGATCTCGGCATCTTCCACCGGCAGCACGCGGTCCATCACCTCGCAGACCGTCACATCTGCCCCCAGCGTGTTGAAGAAGCTGGCAAATTCGATCCCGATCGCGCCCGAGCCGATGACCAGCAGCTTCTTCGGCATCCGCTTGGGTTGCAGCGCGTGCTTGTAGGTCCAGACCAGATCGCCATCGGCCTCCAGCCCCGGCAGCTCGCGCGCCCGCGCGCCGGTGGCCAGAATGATGGCAGGCGCCGTCAGCTCCTCGGTGCCCTTGTCGGTCTTGACCGAAACCTTGCCCTTGGCCGGCAGGGTCGCCGCGCCCATGAACACGGTGACCTTGTTCTTTTTCATCAGATGGCCGATGCCGCCCGAAAGCTGTTTGGCGACCCCGCGCGAACGTGCCACGACCGCATCCAGATCATAGCTGATGCCGGTGGCGCTCAGGCCAAATTCCTTGGCGCGGTGCATCAGATGGAACACTTCGGCGCTGCGCAGCAGGGCCTTGGTGGGGATACAGCCCCAGTTGAGGCAGATGCCGCCCAGATGTTCGCGTTCGACAATGGCAACGGTCTTGCCCAGTTGTGCGGCCCGAATGGCGGCCACATAGCCCCCCGGTCCGGCACCGATCACGATCACATCAAAGCTCTTGGCAGCCATGTTTCCCCTCCTCTGGAAAATTAGTTTGCCATTAAACCATCACGCAAAACCAAGCAATGCAGCCCCCTGCATGGCCCCATGCATTCACTGCATGGCTTGCGCCCGCAATTGGTTCACCATTGAAGCATATCCGCCCTCTGCCAGGAATGCCTCCTCCTCGGGGGTGGAGACCCGGCCAAGGGCCGCGTTGCGGAAGGGAAAGCGCCCAAAGCGCGCGATCACCGCCTGATGCGCGCGGGCATGAAGCAGCAAATCCGGGTCCGAGGGCATGCGCTCGGCCATCAGGTCCACCGCCAGCGCCTGATCTTCCGGGTCTTCGCTATGCTCGAATGGCATGTAGAAGAACTGCCGCTCCGGCTCCGGGGCCTCCATATCCCAGCCCTGCGCCAAGGCCTGCCGTGCCGTGCGACGCGCCAGCGGGTCGGTGGCAAAGGCCCGCGCATCACCGCGCCAGATATTGCGGGCGAACTGGTCGCAAATGACAATCAGCGCCAGGGCCCCGGCCGGGCCGCCCTCGGCCCAATGATCCAGGCCCCCGTCATGGGCCGCCTGCCACAGGTCGCCAAAATTGTCGCGGCACAGGACATCCACCTCGGCACCGCCCGCATACCAGCCCTCCGGGCCAATGGCCCCGAGCCAGAAATCCAGAACCTCGACCGGATCAGACATGCGCGCCCCCTCTCATCTGTTATCGCAAACGTGGCAGGGTTTGAGGGGCGGTGCAAGCCAGCCTGACACCATCAGCGCTTCAGTTGCGCGGGGCGACCGGCGCGCCGGTATCGGCCTCCTCCATCACCGCGCCAACGGCAAAGGCCGAGGCCGAGGGCGAGACGGTGGCAAAACTGCCTGTCACCCCCGGCGCGGCCCGCCGGGTCATCCGCCAGGCGGCGTAAATCGCAAGACCAATGAAATTCAGCGCGATGAACAGGAAAAACCCCTGCGGCCCGATATGTTCCATGACCCAGCCCGTTGCCAATGGCCCAAAGATTGCTCCCAGCCCGTTCAGGAACAGCAACCCCGAGGAGGCCCCCGCCATATCCTCCTTGGTCAGATAGTCATTGGTATAGGCAATCAGCAGCGAATAAAGCGGGTTGGTGATCCCGCCCAGCACCATGGCCACCCCCAACAGGCCCCAGAACGGCAGCCAGACCAGCCCGGCCAGCAGCATCACCGCCCCGGCAAAGACCGACAGCCACAGGATCAGCCGCCGCCGGTCGCTGCGATCCGACAGCCAGCCGATCGGATATTGCAGCATCAGCCCGCCCACATACATCGCGCCGACCCAGATCGAGATTTCCTTCACCGTCAGCCCCGACATCGAGCCCCAGACCGCCGACATGCCGAACATCGCGGCAAAAATCCCGCCGGTCAGCAGCATGCCCACGCAACCCAAGGGCGAGATGCGCCAGAGCCGCGGAAAGCTCAGCCGCCGCGTCGCCTCAAAAGTCGGGGCCGGTGTATTGGCCAAGAGCAGCGGCATGAAGGCCAGGCTCACCAGCACCGAGGGAATCACGAACAGCGTGAAACTGGTCGGAATATCGACATTCAGCAGCATCTGGCTGCTGATGATGCCGATCATCTGCACGATCATATAGGCCGACAGCGCCTGTCCTCGCGTCTCATTGGTGGCGGTGTTGTTCAACCAGCTTTCGGCGGTGATATAGACCCCGCAGAACGAAAACCCGATCAGCACCCGCAGCGCCGACCACACGATCCAGTCGGGTGCCACCGGATAGACCACCAGCACCGCCGAGATCATCGAGCCAAGCGCCGAGAACACCCGCACATGGCCCACCTTGCGGATCAGCCCCGGCACCACCAGTGACCCCACCAGAAAGCCCGCAAAATAGGACGACATCACCACCGAAAGCTGAAAGGTCTTGAACCCTTCAATCGTGCCCCTGATCCCCAGCAGACTGCCCTGCATGCCGTTGCCGACCATCAAAAGCATCACCCCCAACAACAGGGGCCAGGAGGTGGCGATGACCTTCAGCATGATGATCCTTTGTGACAGCGGCTGGTGCGGCAGGCCACAGCCCCTCGCGGTTCTGTCCTGCCTTGCCTGAGGGCGGCTGGCAAGCCCCCTCCGAACCTGCTGCAACGGCATTCCCGCGGTCGCTGTCAGATGCCTCCGACAGGCCGCCTCTCGCCGCAGCCCCTGATCTCAGGTTCCGACCGAAAGCTGACGCAAGGAAAACTGCGACCAAAGCCTTCACAACCGCATTCCGCCTTCCCATATCGCATCGAATATCAGGTTCAGCAGAGGGTTCCCGTATCATGGCCAAGGGTCAGCCGCGCGCATGGTGTCCACAAAGGCATGCCTGGGTGCGCGACGACGACGATCAGGGCAGCGCGCAAGAGGCGTCATCCTGGCCGCAATCCTGGATCGGCGATCATGCCATGAAGCGTCAGCCCGGCACCCCCACCTATGCCAAGGCGCAGCCTTCTCCGTTTCGCCTGTGGTCGACGCAGGATCGGCCGATCTATGGGGCCTACCTGCGCGACCCGAGCCTGTGGCTCCACATGCCGGAACCGCCGCCAAGCCGTCTTGACGATGCCGATCTCGACGCCCTGATTGCCCTTTCGGCGGATGCGCCGCACCATCATGTGCGGGCAGCCTTGCAGGAGGGTCAACCCGTGGGACAGATGCGTCTGGAATTTATCGGGGCCCATCGCAGCAAGGCCGAGCTGAGCTATTGGCTGGGTGCGCCTCATCGCGGTCAGGGCATCGGGCGGGCTCTGGTGACGCGCTTCGTGCAGCAGGCGCTGGCCGAGTTTCCGGGCCTTGACCTGATCGTCGCGCGGGTTCACCCCCAGAACACCGCCTCTGCGCGGCTGTTGCAGGGCTGCGGCTTTACCGCCACCACCCGCCAGATCACCGGGCTGACGGCGCGCGGTCGGGATGAGGGCGATTGGCCGGTCTTTGCCCTCAGCCGGTTCGGTGCGCTCGCCTGACACCCTTTGGGGCACCGGATCTGGCGGGAACTGCCCCCCTCAGGGGATCAACAGCGACGCATCGCCATAAGAGAAGAAGCGGTAACCTTCCTTCACGGCATGGTCATAGATGCGCAGCACCCGATCCCGCCCGATCAAGGCCGATACCAGCATCAGCAGCGTTGATTTCGGCAGGTGGAAATTGGTCATCAGCGCATCGGTGATCTGAAAGCGGAACCCCGGATAGATGAAAATATCCGTGGTGCCGCGCCAGGCCTGCAATTGTCCGTCCACCGCCGCACTTTCAATCAGCCGCAGCGCCGTGGTGCCGACCGGGATCACCCGCCCCCCCGCCGCCTTGGTGGCATTGATCGCCGCCGCTGCCTCGGCCGTCACCTCGCCCCATTCGGCATGCATGCGATGGGTGGTCACATCTTCCACCTTCACAGGCAAAAACGTGCCGGCCCCCACATGCAGCGTCACTTCGGTGAACTGCACGCCCTTGGCCCGCAGCGCCGCCAGCAGGGGCGCGTCGAAATGCAGGCTGGCCGTGGGGGCCGCCACCGCGCCGGAATGGCGGGCAAAGACTGTCTGGTAATCGTCGCGGTCCTGCGCATCGGGGGCACGCTTGGCGGCGATATAGGGCGGCAGCGGCATATCGCCCGCCTGTGCCAGCGCCGCGTCGAAATCCTCGCCCGTCAGATTGAACTCCAGCGCCAGATCGGTCTCAGATTTCGCCACCACCCGCGCCGAAAGCTGATCGGAAAAGACGATCACTTCGCCCTCTGCCACCTTGCGCAGCGGTTTCGCCAAGGCCCGCCACGCGCCCGAGGCCTGCGGCTCGAGCAGCGTGACCTCGACCTTCGCCGCCACCCGGCCCTG
>CALKAA010000169.1 GCA_937983495.1 uncultured Gemmobacter sp.
AATTTCTTGAACAGGACCGCCTTGCCCTCCATCACCGGCTTGGAGGCCAGCGCGCAGACGATTTCGGCCAGCTTCACCGGGTCTGGCTCATTTAGTTCAATGTCAAAACAATCAATATTGGCGAATTTCTTGAACAGGACCGCCTTGCCCTCCATCACCGGCTTGGAGGCCAGCGCGCCGATATTGCCAAGGCCCAGAACCGCAGTGCCATTCGACACTACAGCAACCAGATTTCCCCTTGCTGTATAGCGACTTGCGGTAGATGGGTCGGCCTTGATCTCCAGACAGGCCTCGGCCACACCAGGGCTATAGGCGCGGCTGAGGTCTCGGCCATTGGCGAGCGGTTTGGTCGCGCGGATCTCCAGCTTTCCGGGCTTGGGAAACTCGTGGTAATCCAGCGCCGCTTGCCGCGCATTATCTTGCCGTGCCTCGTCCATGCCATCCTCCCGAAAAACTGGTTTGGCCTTAAATCATCTGAAATGCCGCGCAACCCTGATAGCGCTAACGGCCCTGCTCCCGATGCCGAGTGTGGCGTATTTCTGCCCGCTTGCAATGGTGGAAAACCACAAGGCATTTTCCCGAAAAATGCAAAGGCGAAGGCGGCGGCTTGCGCATGGGCGGGCGCTGCCGCACAATCATGACCGAATGGTCAAAGGGAGCCCCAGATGTCATTGCGAGACGCCGCCGCGCAGGTGTGGGAAAACGCCTATGCGCCCTATTCGCGCTTCAAGGTGGGGGCGGCATTGCGCACGCCGGACGGGGCGGTGCATGTCGGTTGCAATGTGGAGAATGTGGCCTATCCCGAAGGCACCTGCGCCGAGGCGGGGGCGATTGCCGCGATGTGTGCGGCGGGGGATCGCGAAATCGCTGAGATTTGCGTGATTGCGGATAGTCCCGAGCCGGTGCCACCCTGCGGCGGATGCCGCCAGAAGATTGCGGAATTTGCCAAACCCGACGTTGTGGTGACGCTTTGCACCACTGACGGCAAGGAAAAGCGCATGACCGTGGCGGAATTGCTGCCAGGGGTGTTCACCCAGGCCCATATGGCGCGCACATGACCGACGCGCGCAGCGTCATCGCCACGATCCGGGATGGCGGCACGCCCAAGGCCGAAGACCTGCGCTGGTTCGCGGCGGGGCTTGCCTCTGGCGCGGTCACTGATGCGCAGGCGGGGGCCTTTGCGATGGCCGTTCTGCTGAAGGGCCTGGGCGAGGCGGGCCGCGTGGCGTTGACCAGGGCGATGCGCGACTCGGGCGCGGTGCTGGCCTGGGATCTGCCCGGCCCGGTGATCGACAAGCATTCGACCGGCGGGATTGGTGACGCTGTGTCGCTGTTGCTCGCGCCTGCCCTTGCGGTCTGCGGGGCCTTTGTGCCGATGATTTCGGGGCGCGGCTTGGGCCATACTGGCGGCACGCTGGACAAGCTGGAGGCCATTCCGGGGTTTCGCACCGGCTTGGACGAAGCGGCGCTGCGGCGGCAGGTGGGCGATATTCGCTGCGCCATTGTGGCGGCCAGCAGCCAGATCGCCCCTGCTGACAAGCGGCTCTACGCGCTGCGTGATGTGACCGGCACGGTGGAGAGTATCGACCTGATCACCGCCTCGATCCTGTCGAAGAAACTGGCAGCGGGGCTGGAGGCCTTGGTGCTGGATGTAAAGCTGGGCTCGGGTGCGTTCATGCGGGATCTGGACCGCGCCGAGGCTTTGGCGCAGGCGCTGGTCTCCACGGCGAACGGGGCGGGCTGCAAGACCTCGGCCTTGATCACCGACATGGGTCAGCCGCTGGCCTCCAGTGCGGGGAACGCGCTGGAAGTGCTGGAGGTGATGGAGACGCTGACCGGCGGCGCGGTGAATGCGCGGCTGTGGGATCTGACCTGCGCGCTTGGCGGCGAGGTGCTGGGGCTCTGTGGCATTGCCACCGATGCCGAGGAGGGCGAGGGCATGATCGCCGAAGCCCTTGAAAGTGGCGCGGCGGCGGAGCGCTTTGGGCAGATGGTGGCCGCGCAGGGCGGGCCGCTGGATTTCGTCGATTGCTACGCCGACCGGCTGCCCTCGGCCCCGGTGGTGCTGGATGTGACCTGTGAGGGCGCGGGCGTGGTGACGGCGATTGACGGCTTTGCCCTGGGGCAGGCGGTGGTGCATCTGGG
>CALKAA010000170.1 GCA_937983495.1 uncultured Gemmobacter sp.
CCGGAGGGCGGGCGCTGGCCGGTGGCTTTGGGCCACCGGCCCAAACGCGGAAACGCTTCAACATGACCTCGGCAATGGCCTCGGCCACTTCATGCCTGCCAAAAGAAAAACCCCGCAGTGAACTGCGGGGTTTCTTGATTTTTCGGAACGGCGAAGATCAGGCGATCTTCTTGCCCTTCACACCTGCCCACAGCTTCTTGTTGGTCAGGTAGAGCAGCGCCGACAGGCCGATCAGGAACAGCACGGCGACAAAGCCCATATGCTTGCGCGCCATCAGATGCGGCTCTGCGGTCCACATCAGGAAGGAGGCAACGTCTTCGGCCATGTGATGCACCGAGGCCGGATGGCCATCGGCATAGGTCACCTGATCATCCGACAGCGGCGGCGCCATGGCGATCCAGCCACCGGGGAAGGCGGTGTTTTCGTAGAAGGTGGTTCCGGCCTCGACTTTTTCGTTACCGGTATAGCCGGTGAGGATCGAGACGATATATTCCGGCCCGCCGATCCCCTTCACCAACTGGTTGATGCCCAGACCATAGGGGCCGTGGAAGCCCGCACGAGCCTTGGCCATCAGGCTGAGATCGGGGCCCATGCCATCCCCCGAACGGGTGGGGAACTTGTCGGTCCATTCCCGGGGGCGCTCATTGCCATCCGGCAGCATCACGGCATCCAGGCTGGCCGCATAGGCGCGGACCTGATCGGCCGGAAGCTGCGGCCCGCCCTCATCCGCAAGGGTGCGGATCGCCACGAATTTCAGGCCGTGGCAGGCGGAGCAAACCTCGGTATAGACCTGAAGCCCGCGCTGAAGCTGGTTCTTGTCAAAGGTGCCGAACGGGCCTTCGTGAGCGAAGGCGGTGTCATGCACATGACCCGCGCCCCCTGCCGCGAAGGCAGCGCCCGACATCAGGCTGAGGGCAGCGACGGCGCTGATTGCGATTTTGCGAAGCATCTTCGTCGTTTCCTCTCTCACTCGGCGGCCGGATAGTGGGCCTTGAAGTCTTCTTCGATCGTCGCAGGCTGCGGCAGAGGCTTTTCGATGATGCCCAGCAGCGGCAGGATGACGAGGAAGTAGGCGAACCAATAGGCCGATGCGATCAGCGAAATCCAGTCATAGGGATATTCAGCCGGCATCGCGCCCACCCACATCAGCACCACGAAATCGAAGCACAGCAGCGCGAACCACCATTTGAACATCGGGCGATAGCGGCCCGAGCGCACACGGGAAGTATCGAGCCACGGCGCCAGCGCCATGACAGCGATGGCCCCGAACATCGCCAGCACGCCGAAGAACTTGGCGTCGATGATGCCGAAGGACAGGAAGTTCACCAATTGCACCACCCAGACATCGGCGGTGAAGGCGCGCAGGATGGCGTAGAACGGCAGGAAATACCATTCCGGCACGATATGCGCGGGCGTCGCCAGCGGGTTCGCCTCGATATAGTTGTCGGGGTGACCCAGATAGTTCGGCATGAAGCCGACGATGGCGAAGAACACCACCAGAATCACGGCCAGCGCGAACAGATCCTTGATGACGTAATAGGGCCAGAACGGAACGGTGTCTTTCTCGGCCTCTTCCTTGGAGCCACGGCGGACCTCAACCCCGGTCGGGTTGTTGTTGCCGGTGGTGTGGAAGGCCCAGATGTGAACGGCGACCAGCGCCGCGATCACGAAGGGCAGCAGGTAATGCAGCGAGAAGAAGCGGTTCAGCGTGGCGTTATCGACCGCCGGGCCACCCAGCAGCCAGGCCTGGATCGATTCGCCAATGCCGGGAATCGCGCCGAACAGGCCGGTGATCACAGTGGCGCCCCAGAAGGACATCTGGCCCCAGGGCAGCACATAGCCCATGAAGGCGGTGCCCATCATCATCAGGTAGATGATCATGCCGATGATCCAGGTCACCTCACGCGGGGCTTTGTACGAGCCGTAATACAGGCCGCGGAAGATGTGCAGGTAAACGGCCACGAAGAACAGCGAAGCGCCGTTGGCGTGCAGATAGCGCAGGGCCCAGCCGCCATTCACGTCGCGCATGATATGCTCGACCGATGCGAAGGCGTAATCGACATGCGGCGTGTAATGCATCACCAGCACGATGCCGGTGACGATTTGCAGCGCGAGGCAGAAGGTCAGGATGATGCCCCAGATCCACATCCAGTTCAGGTTCTTGGGCGTGGGGATCACCAGCGTGTCATACATCAGGCCCACAATGGGGAGACGCTTGTGGAGCCACTTCTCGAGGCCCGATTTGGGCTCGTAATGGTCGTGCGGAATACCGGCCATATGGTCTCTCCTCAGCCCAGCAGGATGGTGGTTTTGGCTTCGTCGGTGAACTTGGCCACCGGCACGTCCAGGTTACGCGGGGCGGGCCCTTTGCGGATGCGGCCCGCAGTATCGTAATGCGACCCGTGGCAGGGGCAGAACCAGCCGCCGAATTCGCCGGCACCATTGCCCAGCGGCACGCAGCCGAGGTGGGTGCAAACGCCCAGCATGACGAGCCATTCGCCCGCCTCATCCAGCGTGCGGTTGGCATCCGAGGCATCGGCACCCGGCTTGTTGGCGTTTTGCGCCATGGCGTCGATCGTCAGATCGGCCAGCGGCACGGCGCGGGCGGCCTCGATCTCTTCGGCGGTGCGGCGACGGATGAAGACCGGCTTGCCGCGCCATTTCACGGTGAGCTGCGAGCCCACAGCCACGCCCGAGACATCGACATAAATCGAGGCCAGGGCGCGCACATCGGCGGAGGCGTTCATCTGGTTGACCAGCGTCCAGCCGGCGGCGCCAGCGGCGACGGCACCGGCCCCGGCCGTGGCATAATACAGGAAATCCCTGCGGGTGCCTGCGTGATCTTCTGCGTGGGACACGAGATCTTCTCCCTCTCAAGGGCCGCCTCATGCGACCCATGCAAAATCGGGGCGGCGGTCACCCGCAGCCTTGATGGGCGGGTTTTAGCCAAGCCCCCGCCCCGCGTAAAGCGGTCAAAGGCGCGCAGGGGCTGGGAATTGGTGGTTTTGTAACGGTGTGACCTTGAAGGCGCGCTGCGGCTTCCTATGGGGGCGCTAACGGGATGAGATTGGCACCCTCGCCCAAGCGGGTGGATCAGGAAACGCACCGCGTTTCCCCGCCCGCTGTGGGAGCGACGCAGCCAGACCGGGTCCGCCATACCTCAGAGGCCGACGCCCGCCCAGCGGGTGTGAAACACCCGCCCCCGGCAGGGCGGGCGTTGGCCGGTGGCATCTAGCCACCGGCCCGATGTGGAAACGGCACCGCATGACCGAGGCGATGGCCTCGGCCAAACTGGATGTTTCAAGCCACCACCGGCACCGTTTGCTGCATGGCCGGGCGGGTGGAGAAGTCGGCTTCCCAGGCGGCCAGATGCGGGTGGGCGGCGCGCCATTCGCGGTCGGGGTGGCGGAAATCGAGGTAGCCCAGCACGGCACCCATGGCGATCTGGCCGATGTTCAAGGGCGCTTCCAGATGCGGCATCCAGCGGGATTCGACGGCATCCAGCGCGCGGGCGATCTTGGCCCATTGGCCTTCGACCCAAGGGGCGTGGCGGCGCTCTTCGGGGCGCATGCGCCATTCATAGACCATCAGAACGGCGGCATCGAGGATGCCATCGGCCATCGCCTCCAGCGTGAGCAATGGCCATTCCTGCCCGGCGGGACCATAAAGACCAGCTTGGGTCTGCGCATCAATCCAGCGGCAGATCACCCGGCTGTCCACGATCACCTCGCCCGTGTCCAACTCCAGCGCCGGGATCTTGCCCAAGGGATTCGAGCCGATCAGCCCGGCATCGGGGGCCATGGGGGTGGTGGCGGTGTTGATGAACGTCACCCGCCCGGCCATGCCGGTTTCGATGAGCGTGACCATGACCTTGCGCACGAAGGGCGAGGCGGGGGAGTGGAAGAGGCGCATGGGGGACCTTTGGGGAGGGGGTGAGCCTATGAATATCATAGTCTACGCCAACTTACACACCACGTGCCAAAGAGAACAATCAGACGCAACCACTCGCACCCTAACCCAAATAGGCAAAGTTAAGGTTGCTGGTATACAGAGGCGGCAAGATTGCCCAGTGACGTATTGAGAAACGAATCTCTGTGCATAAGCTCGCCGTTGACGATATAAAGGTCATGCATTTTGTAGTATTGTGGAACGCCGTCCTTATCGCGAATGCGCACCGTTGTACCGCTATCGATTACCTCGAAGTAGTCATGATTTGCAGTCTCAGACACCCTCCTCAGAATATGGAAGACTTTCGCATATTCAGTAATACGCTCATCTGCGAAGTAACACCCTGCCTCCATCCCCCCGGCGGCAACAGTAGTTCCACCAGCAACGATCAGCGTCACTGGGGCGGTGAGAAAGGCGAGCACGCTGGCGGCGAATCCGCTGCCACCGATAATCCCAACTGTTCCTGCGGCCGATGAGCCCGCAAGCGTCGACCCAAGCATTAGGGTTCCGCTCGTGCCATGGGGAATAAAATACAGCCCCCCAACGGCCATCGCAGTCGGCCCAGCGGTTGCCATACCTGCCGACCCTGCCGACACGGCGGTAGCCGTGCCTGAACCAGCTAACTGGCTCAAACGATAATCACATACGCCCGCACCAGCAGAAGTCATGCTCAGCAAAGCGAACACAAGCCCAAGCCCAGAAAGTTTCAACACAGGGCAAACTCCTTGATTAGATAAGCGCGAGCAAATCACGCAATCAAAAGGAGATCAATGATTCGCAAGTGCGCCAAAATCAGGCAGCAACAACCAGATCTAATAAGGAAGCCACCACATGCACCCCCCCCAAACGAAAAAACCGCCGTGGTTTCCCACAGCGGTTTTCAAACCAACGCCTGAGCGCGGATCAGCCCTGACGGGCTTTGTAGCGCTTCTGGGTCTTGTTGATCACATAGATCCGGCCTTTACGGCGCACAATCTGACAGTCGCGGTGACGCGTCTTCAGCGAGCGCAGCGAGTTCTTGACCTTCATGGCCATCTCCTTATCGCGGCGCGCGTGCGCCTTGAATCTTGTGCCTTCTTGCGAAAGCGGTGAAATGGTGGGCGGTACTGGGATCGAACCAGTGGCCACTACGATGTCAACGTAGTGCTCTACCGCTGAGCTAACCGCCCAC